>NZ_JBKFSQ010000001.1:0-251091 GCF_046569525.1 Salmonella sp. 741265055_HSA
CCCGGAGGGAAACATGGTCTGGCAAAAGTGTAGCGGTATTAGGCGCAGCTATTTAGACCGCTTACCTTTATCTCGGTTTCATTTTCGTATTTTTGGAATAATTAGTTTTGGCCTGCTATTAACGGGGTTTTTGAGTTACTCAGGGAATGTGGTTCTGGCCAAATTGATAAACAATGGCTGGTCGAATAATTATCTTAATGCCGCGTTCACATCGGCACTGATGCTTGGCTATTTTATTGGTTCGCTTACCGGCGGTTTTATTGGGGATTACCTGGGGCGTCGAAAAGCGTTTCGCATTAATTTGTTGCTTGTGGGTATCTCCGCAACGGCTGCCGCATTTGTTCCCGATATGTACTGGCTGATTTTCTTTCGTTGTCTGATGGGGACAGGCATGGGGGCATTGATTATGGTTGGATATGCTTCTTTTACCGAGTTTATCCCTCCCGTTGTACGAGGAAAATGGTCCGCGCGCCTCTCTTTTGTAGGGAACTGGTCACCGATGCTGTCTGCGGGAATTGGCGTAGTGGTCATTGCGTTTTTAAGCTGGCGGATGATGTTTCTTCTTGGTGGGATAGGGATGCTGCTGGCGTGGTCTCTTTCAGGAAAGTACTTTATCGAATCGCCCAGGTGGTTAGCAGGTAAAGGGCGGCAACGCGAGGCTGAACAGCAGCTTCTCATGATTGAGTCGCAAATAGAAAAAGAAAAAAGTATTATTTTGCCGCCGCATCAGGAAAGCAATAAATCCATGGAGTCGCGCTTTGAAAACGGTACATTCTGGCTACTATTCAAAGGACAAATGCTGCGGCGCACGTTAGTGGCGATCACTGTATTGATTGCGATGAACATTTCGCTTTATACCATTACGGTATGGATTCCGACAATTTTTGTTAATTCAGGAATTGATGTTACAAAATCTATTTTCATGACCGCCATCATTATGATTGGCGCGCCGGTGGGCATATTTATCGCCGCGCTCATTATTGATCATTTCCCCAGACGGTTATTTGGTTCGCTGTTGCTTATCGTTATTGCGGTAGTAGGATATTTTTACTCAATACAGACTGAGGAATGGGCCATTCTGGTTTATGGACTGGTAATGATTTCCTTTCTGTATATGTACGTCTGCTTTGCCTCAGCGGTTTACGTTCCTGAATTATGGCCTACGCACCTTAGACTACGTGGATCGGGTTTTGTGAATGCGGTAGGGCGGATTGTCGCTGTCTTTACCCCCTACGGCGTGGCGGTTTTATTGACCCGCTATGGATCTGTCACCGTTTTTGTTGTGCTGGGTATGCTGCTGGCGGCGTGCGCGCTGATATTATTTTGTTTTGGCATTGAAACGAGAAGAGTTTCGTTAGAAGCGCTCTCCAGCCTGCGTTGAGCTTTGCCAGGTAGCGATGCTGGCGTGACGTATCCGGCCTCAAAGATCTATGCAATGGTCTCATCGTTGCGTGATGTATTGACCGGATACGATACCTGCTCCGCTACCTGGCGACAGCCTGGCCCTGCGTCTCTTCCCAGTCTGCCAGCGTATACAGCGTCGCGCCTGCCGCCGCCATCTCCATAAACGCGTGTGCGCTATCCTGCGGGTGAATATTCACGCCGCGACAGCCATCGGTGATAACGTTAACGGCATAGCCCAACTCTAGCGCATCCAGCACCGTAAATTTTACGCAGTAATCGGTCGCCAACCCCATCACGATAAGCTCGGTAACGTCATGCTCGCGAAGCCAGGTATCAAGGGTAGTTTTCTGCCGATGTTCGTTGTCAAAAAACGCGCTGTAGCTATCAATCAGCGGGTTTTCACCCTTATAGATGCAGGCGTCAATCGCATGTTGGTTAAGCAGGGGATGTAACGCCGCGCCGTCGGTATGTTGAACGCAGTGATCCGGCCAGAGCGTTTGCGGCAGCCCGTCCAACTTTCCCTGACTATAGGGTTCCGCCTGATGCTGGCTGGCGAAGCTGCCATGCTGCGCGGGATGCCAGTCCTGACTGGCCAGCACCGGAATCTGCCGGGGCTGGCACCAGTCAATAAGAGCGTTAGCGATGTCGATGGTGCTGTCGCCTTCCGCTACAGCCAGCGCGCCGCCGGCGCAAAAGTCATTTTGCAAGTCGACCAGTAATAAGGCCCGGTTTGTCATTATCTTCTCCTTGTCGTCGGGATTTTTTAATCATCCGGCGTCAATTCACCACGCAAGTTTTGCGCCATCGCGCTACGAATCGCCTGAGTGTCCAGACCCTGGCTTAACAAATAATGCAGTTTGGTTAAGGTGGCTTCGACGGTCATATCGGCACCGCCAATCACGCCAGCGTGCGCCAGCGCATTACCGGTAGCGTACCCGCCCATATTGACTCGCCCTGACATGCATTGCGTCAGGTTAACCACCACGATGCCGCGCGAACTGGCCTCTTTCAGCTCCTGTAAAAACGCTTTATTTTGCGGCGCGTTGCCTACGCCATAAGAGCGCAGAATCAGCGCTTTTACCGGCTGACGCAGAAAGTTACGTACTACCTCGGCGGAAATCCCCGGATAAATCGTCACTACGCCTATCGGTTGCGGCGTAATAGGGTGTACGATTAATTCACCAAAACCGTAGGGCGCGGGAGGCGTATTTAAACGGCGAATGTGAATTCCTGCTTCCAGCAAGGGCGGCAGATTAGGAGAGGCAAAAGCGTCAAAACCATCCGCATGGGCTTTGGTCGTGCGATTGCCGCGGAACAGACGATTATTAAAAAACAGCGTTACTTCATTAACAGGATAGTTGGCGGCGACATAAAGCGCATTCAGCAAATTAATTTGCCCGTCGGAGCGCAGCTCAGCCAGCGGAATTTGTGACCCTGTCACAATAACCGGTTTACCCAGATTTTCCAGCATGAAAGAGAGCGCCGATGCGGTAAACGCCATCGTGTCGGTGCCGTGCAGAATAACAAAACCGTCATACTCATCGTAGTGCGCTTTGATATCTGCAGCGATATGCTGCCAGTCTTCCGGCGTCATATCTGATGAATCCATCAGCGGGGCATATTCATGGATGGTAAAATCCGGCATCTCCGGGCGGTGGAATTCTGGCATCAGCGCCAGCTGGCGCTGAAGGTGCCCGGACACCGGGATATACCCTTTATCTGAGCGCTGCATACCGATAGTACCGCCGGTATAGGCAACGTAAATTGATTTCTTTTGCATGATAATGTTCAGTCGTGTCGCGAAGGACGTATTAATGATTATCGGATGGCGGCTATGGGCAGACGCCGCCATCCGGTATGGCTATTGATGAAGCATTAGCGAACGTTCGCGCAAGTCAAACAGAACGCATAACGGTTTTGCGGATCGTTAAATGCCGCCAGTTTATCCCCCTCGGCCTTCACCGTGTTGGCGGCGGAAACGAGCGGCGCCGGGAGCATCGCCTGAATGGCCTCCGGCAGCATGGCGCGTACAGATCCGGTCATACTGTCCATGACCATATCAAGGACCGTCGGCTCGTCCTGATAGTAATCAAGATGCCACTGTTTCAGTTTCGCCAGCTCCGCCGCTTTGGCGACGGCGTCGTCAAAGTCGCCGAGACTGTCCACCAGACCATTGGCTTTCGCGTCTTCTCCGGTCCAGACATGGCCTTGTGCGATTTTATCAATTTGCTCCGGCGTACGCTTACGCGCGTCTGCCACCAGCGTGATAAAGCGTTTGTAGCCGTACTCAATACTGAGTTGCATCATCTGCTGCACTTCCGGTGACAGTGCTTTGGTCATCGAAATATCCGCCAGCGGCGAGGTGGAAACGCCGTCGCTGTGTACGCCAATCGACGACAGGCTGTTTTCTACCGTATTGATGACGCCGAAGATGCCAATTGAACCCGTCAGCGTGCTGGGGCTGGCCACGATATAGTTTGCCGGCGTAGAGATCCAGTAACCGCCGGAGGCCGCCATACCGCCCATTGAGACCACCACCGGTTTGCCAGCCGCTCTTGCCGCCGCCAGTTCGGCGCGGATAACTTCGGAGGCGTTGACGCTACCGCCTGGGCTATTGACGCGCAGCACAATCGCTTTCACTTTAGGATCAAGGCGTGCGTCACGGATCTGCGATGCCGTAGTGTCGCCGCCGACATTCCCTGGCGTTTCTTCGCCATCCATAATCGCGCCATTGGCGAAAATAACCGCAATAGTACCGCCGGTATCCGCAGGCGTTTTCAGCGAATAATCGTAATAGCTGATCGCGCGATAGTTATTTTCGGTTTTGCTCCAGCCAAACTGCTTCGTCAGCGCTTTTTCAACATCTGCGCTGGAGGCGAGGGCGTCCACCAGTTTATGGTCGAGCGCATATTTGGCGGTGTCGCCGCCCACGCTGGTTAACCCGTCGATAATAGCCTGCGCGCCGGGGAAGAGTTGTTGCGGCGAAATCTGGCGATTGGCGGAAACGGTATGCAGGTAGTTCTGCCACAGTTCGCCTATCCAGCGGCTGTCGGCCTCGCGGGCGGCGGGCGACATATCGTCGCGGATAAACGGCTCGACGGCGGATTTATAGGTGCCGACCCGGAAAACGTGGGTAGAGACTTTCAGTTTATCCAGCAGCGTTTTGTAGTACAGGCCATTCGTAGCGAAGCCGTGAAGATCTACCTGACCCTGTGGGGAAAGCCAAATTTTATTGGCGAAACTGGCGAGGTAATACTGACCCTGGCTGTAGTTTTCACCCACGGCGAAAACCGGTTTGCCGCTATCGCGGAATTCGCGCAGCGCTTTACCGATATAGCGCATTGACGGCTGATCGGCACCGGTGAAGTTTTTCAGATCCAGAACGATACCCGTGATGTTACGGTCATCTTTCGCCTGACGAATAGCGTTGACGATGTCAAACAGGGAGTTTTCCTGCAGACGGTCGGAGCTGGCGCCAAATAACTGGCGTCCCAGCGCGCCCAGACGGTGATTGGTGGAGGGTTTATCCACAATGACGCCGGAAATATCCAGCAGCAAAGCGCCGCGCGCCGTTTGCTCACTGTTGCTGCCGTTACCGATCTGCATCCAGATCCCAACGCCCACCAGAACCAAAAAAATAAAGAACAGGTTGAGTACCATTTCACGGACGAGGTTCAACACTCGCCACGTCCATTTAAAAAATCCGGCAATAAATCGCCACAGGGTTCGCATGTATTCTCCCTATCTGAGTAACAACGCTTGTACCTTGGTGAGGATAAAGCATTAAGATGTGGCTATCGTAATGACCCATCAGGCAGTTGTCAGCAGGAATCACTGCCTGCGCTGTAACAAAATCCGCTCCCGTGTTAATTTTGTGAATAAATATCATTGCTGGAGTTAATCAAATGGATGCACTAGAACTGCTGGTCAACCGTCGTAGCGCCTCTCGTCTCGCAGAACCGGCGCCTGTCGGAGAGCAATTACAGAACATTCTGCGGGCGGGAATGCGTGTTCCCGATCATAAATCTCTACAGCCGTGGCGTTTTTTTGTGATTGAAGGAGAGGGGCGCGACCGCTTCAGCGCCGTGCTTGAACAAGGCGCTGTCGCTGCCGGGGGCGATGAGAAAGCGATCGAAAAAGCGCGTAATGCGCCGTTTCGCGCACCGCTGATCATTACCGTGGTGGCGAAATGCGAAGAAAACCATAAGGTTCCAGTGTGGGAGCAGGAGATGTCTGCCGGATGCGCGGTGATGGCGATGCAAATGGCGGCGATTGCGCAAGGGTTTAATGGTATCTGGCGTAGCGGCGCATTAACGGAGAGCGCTATCGTGCGGGAAGCCTTTGAGTGCCGCCCGCAGGATAAAATTGTTGGTTTTCTCTATCTCGGCACGCCGCAGCTCAAAGCGTCAATGACGATCAGTACCCCCGACCCCACGCCGTTTGTGCGTTATTTCTGACGCTGAGGGATAAAACTGTCTGGATTCTGAGCAAAGGCGCGGTAATTCAGACAGTGATACTTACCACATCAGGGAATGAGCGCTACCATAGCGCGAATGCAATGACAGGAGATGTCCATGAGCGAGCAAGCCATTCGTTTAACGCAATACAGCCACGGCGCTGGTTGCGGTTGTAAAATTTCCCCTAAAGTGCTGGAGACTATCCTGCATAGCGAGCAGGCGAAGTTCGTCGACCCGAACCTGCTGGTGGGTAATGAAACCCGCGATGATGCGGCGGTTTACGATCTGGGTAATGGCACCAGTATTATCAGCACCACCGACTTCTTTATGCCGATAGTCGACAACCCGTTTGATTTTGGCCGCATTGCGGCAACAAACGCCATCAGCGATATTTTTGCGATGGGCGGCAAACCGATTATGGCGATCGCGATCCTTGGCTGGCCGATTAATACCCTGTCGCCCGATATTGCGCGTGAAGTGACCGAGGGGGGGCGTTTTGCCTGCCGTCAGGCCGGTATCGCGCTGGCGGGCGGACACTCTATTGACGCCCCGGAGCCGATCTTTGGTCTCGCGGTCACAGGCGTAGTGCCGACCGAACGGGTGAAGAAAAACAGTACCGCGCAGGCGGGATGCAAACTCTTTCTGACCAAACCGTTGGGGATTGGCGTGTTGACCACCGCCGAGAAAAAATCGCTGCTTAAGCCTGAACATCAGGGGCTGGCGACGGAAGTCATGTGTCGGATGAACATTGCTGGCGCGGCGTTTGCCAATATCGACGGCGTAAAAGCTATGACTGACGTTACCGGTTTTGGCCTGCTGGGGCACCTGAGCGAGATGTGCCAGGGCGCAGGCGTGCAGGCGCTGCTTTGCTATCAGGACATCCCTAAACTGCCGGGCGTGGAAGAGTATATTGCTCTGGGCGCCGTACCGGGCGGCACAGAGCGCAACTTCGCCAGCTATGGTCATTTGATGGGCGACATGTTGCGTGAAGTTCGTAGCCTGCTGTGCGATCCGCAAACGTCAGGCGGTCTGTTGTTGGCGGTAACGCCGGACGCCGAAGACGATGTTAAAGCCACCGCGGCGGAATTTGGTATCGATCTGACCGCGATTGGCGAACTGGTCGAGGCCCGCGGCGGTCGCGCTATGGTTGAGATTCGTTAACCTGATGCGGTTGTTTATTGCCGAAAAACCGAGTCTGGGGCGCGCCATTGCGGATGTGCTGCCAAAACCGCACCGTAAAGGCGATGGTTTTATTGAGTGCGGAAACGGGCAGGTCGTCACCTGGTGTATTGGTCATTTGCTGGAACAGGCGCAGCCGGATGCGTATGACAGCCGTTATGCTCGCTGGAATCTGGCTGACCTGCCTATCGTGCCGGAAAAATGGCAGCTTCAGCCTCGTCCTTCCGTCACCAAACAGCTCAATGTGATTAAGCGCTTTTTGCATCAAGCCGGTGAAATTATTCACGCCGGCGACCCGGATCGAGAAGGGCAGCTTCTGGTTGATGAAGTGCTGGATTATCTCCAGCTTCCTGCCGAAAAGCGCCAGCAGGTGCGGCGTTGTCTGATAAACGACCTTAACCCGCAGGCGGTCGAGCGTGCTATCGACAGGTTGCGGGCGAACAGCGACTTCGTGCCGCTGTGCGTCTCCGCGCTGGCGCGAGCGCGAGCGGACTGGCTGTATGGCATTAATATGACCCGCGCTTACACGATCCTGGGCCGGAATGCCGGCTATCAGGGCGTGTTATCCGTGGGACGCGTGCAGACGCCGGTACTGGGGCTGGTGGTGCGGCGAGACGAAGAGATTGAGAACTTCGTCGCCAAAGACTTCTTTGAAGTAAAGGCGCACATCGTTACGCCTGCCGACGAGCGTTTTACCGCTATCTGGCAGCCGAGCGAGGCGTGCGAACCTTATCAGGATGAAGAGGGGCGCTTGCTTCATCGTCCGCTGGCGGAGCATGTAGTGAACCGAATCAACGGTCAGCCCGCGCTGGTAACCAGTTATAATGATAAACGGGAATCAGAATCCGCGCCGCTGCCGTTTTCGCTCTCGACGCTACAGATTGAAGCCGCCAAACGCTTTGGCCTGAGCGCGCAAAACGTGCTTGATATTTGTCAGAAGCTATATGAAACCCACAAACTGATTACCTATCCGCGTTCCGACTGCCGTTATCTGCCGGAAGAACACTTTGCCGGACGGCAGGCGGTCATGAACGCGATTAGCGTCCACGCCCCGGATTTACTGCCGCAGCCTGTGGTTAATCCTGATACGCGCAATCGCTGCTGGGATGACAAAAAAGTGGATGCGCACCACGCAATTATCCCGACGGCGCGCAGTTCTTCTGTCCATCTGACGGAAAACGAAGCGAAAGTGTACACCCTGATTGCGCGTCAGTATCTGATGCAGTTCTGCCCGGACGCGGTGTTTCGTAAATGCGTTATTGAACTGGAAATCGCCAAAGGAAAATTTGTCGCCAAAGCGCGTTTTCTGGCGGAGGCCGGTTGGCGGACGTTACTGGGCAGTAAAGAGCGCGACGAGGAAAACGACGGTACGCCGCTGCCGGTTGTCGCCAAAGGTGATGAGTTGCTGTGTGAAAAGGGGGAAGTGGTCGAGCGCCAAACCCAGCCGCCGCGTCATTTCACCGATGCGACATTGCTTTCCGCGATGACCGGAATTGCCCGCTTCGTGCAGGATAAAGATCTGAAAAAGATCCTGCGCGCGACCGATGGGCTGGGGACGGAAGCCACGCGCGCCGGGATTATCGAGCTGCTGTTCAAACGTAGCTTTCTGACCAAAAAAGGGCGCTACATTCATTCTACCGATGCTGGCAAAGCGTTAATACATTCGCTGCCGGAAATGGCGGCCCGTCCAGATATGACCGCGCACTGGGAATCTGTTTTGACGCAAATCAGCGAAAAGCAGTGCCGTTACCAGGATTTTATGCAACCGCTGGTCGGCACGTTATATCAGCTGATCGATCAGGCTAAGCGCACGCCGGTGAAGCGCTTCAGAGGGATAGTCGCGCCAGGCGGTGGAGACAAGAAAAAGAGCGCGCCGCGTAAGCGAGCGGGCAAAAAAAGCCCGCCGGCTGAGGAGACAGGCCGTCAGACCGAATAAGCGTAAAGCTATCTGGCCTGACGACGGGATTAAATGACGCCCTGCGCCAGCATGGCGTCGGCGACTTTCACGAAACCGGCGATGTTGGCGCCCTGAACGTAGTTGGTATGCTTATTATCGCCGCCGTACTCGACACAGGCGTGGTGGATATCCAGCATAATGTGATGCAGACGGGCGTCCACTTTCTCGGCTTTCCAGCTCAACCGCGCGGCGTTCTGCGCCATTTCCAGACCTGATGTCGCCACGCCGCCCGCGTTGGCGGCTTTACCCGGCGCAAACAGTACGCCCGCCTCAAGGAAGAGATCGGTCGCTTCAATCGTGGTTGGCATATTTGCCCCTTCCGCCACGGCTTTTACGCCATTGGCAATCAGTACGCGCGCGGCGTCAACGTCCAGTTCGTTCTGCGTCGCGCATGGCAGGGCGATATCCACCGGTACGTTCCAGGGCTGCTGGCCTTCCAGATAGGTTAAGCCAAACTCACGGGCGTAGTCAGCGACGCGACCGTCACGGCTGGCTTTAATTTCACACAGACGCGCCAGCTTCTCTGGCGTGAAGCCACTTTCATCGACCACCGTCCCGCTCGAATCCGACGCGGTAACCACGCGCGCGCCAAAGGCCATCGCTTTCTCAATGGCGTATTGCGCGACGTTGCCGGAGCCGGACACGGCGACGCGCATCCCTTCGAAACCAAGACCATGACGTTTAAGCATCGCTTCAGTGAAGTAGACCAGGCCATAGCCCGTCGCCTCCGGGCGAATCAGGCTGCCGCCGAAGGAAAGCCCTTTGCCGGTGAAGACGCAGGCGCTGTTATTGGAAAGCTTGCGCATCATTCCCGCCATAAAGCCCACTTCGCGCCCGCCCACGCCGATATCCCCGGCAGGCACGTCGGTATCCGGCCCTAAATGGCGATACAGTTCAGTCATCAGCGCCTGGCAGAAACGCATCACTTCGCCTTCGCTTTTCCCTTTCGGATCGAAATCGCTGCCGCCTTTACCGCCGCCCATCGGCAACGTGGTGAGGGCATTTTTAAAGGTTTGCTCAAAGCCGAGGAACTTAAGGATGGAAAGGTTTACCGAAGGATGGAAGCGCATACCGCCTTTATAGGGGCCGATAGCAGAGTTGAACTGCACGCGCCAGGCGCGATTTACCTGCACCTGGTTTTTGTCGTCCAGCCACACTACGCGAAACTGAATTACGCGCTCTGGTTCAACCAAACGTTCCAGTAAAGACATGTGGCGGTAACGGGGGTTTTGTTCAAGAAACGGCCACAGGGTGGTCATGACTTCACGGACGGCTTGCGCGAACTCGGTTTGATGCGGGTCGCGCTTTTGTACATGGTTGAGGAACGATTCCAGAGAACATGTCTGATCCATAGATATAAAAACCTCTTATATATTAATGTGGTTGTATTTGCGTTTTATCAGAATATGTATTTGCAGTTTTCGACTATACCATCAGCAATGTGACGGTAAGCAAGAAAAAAATGACGCTGCTAAGTAAATTCATAACGGGGCGAGGGTCATAACTAAAAGCGATGACAAAAGAGGATTAAAGTTTTCACGGCGGCTTACCGTTATACTGAGAATATACTTAGAAAAATAAGGAACTCCTATGTGCCGAAGCCTCGTGGTCGCCGTGATGGCGATAATGCCAATGGTCGGGCTGGCAAACCAGAACAGTCGTCCTGATATTCAGGTGAATGTCCCGCCGGAAGTTTTCAGCACGCGCGGTCAGTCGTCCCAGCCCTGCATTCAGTGCTGCGTTTACCAGGATCAGAATTACTCCGAAGGCGCGGTAATAAAAGTGGAAGGCGTCTTGCTCCAGTGCCAGCGTGACGAAAAAACCATCAGCACGAATCCGTTAATCTGGCGTCGCGTAAAGCCATAAACGCCTGCAATAGCGGAATATCCGCCGGGGCGAGGGGGTACTCCAGCGCCTCTTCCGGCGTACACCAGGCTAATGCCTGATGTTCCAGCGCACGTATCAGACCGTTAAACGCAGGCACATGCCAGGCGTGCAAATGAATTCGTCGGCCAGACACGTCGCGTTGATGGCTGGCGATATAGACGCCGGGCGTGGCGTCAATCCCTAACTCTTCGCGTAGCTCGCGGATAAGCGCCTGCGGCTGGGTTTCGCCGGGTTCGACTTTACCGCCGGCAAACTCCCATAAACCGGCTTGATCCGCATGAGCTGGGCGCTGGGCCAGCAGAATTTTGCCGTCGCGTTCAATGATGGCGGCAACAACATCGAGTTTTTTTATCATTGTCGTTAAGGTCGTTATTCCTGCCGGGAAGCGTCGCGCTATCCCGGCCTTACGGTTAATCAGAAAGCGGAATCAAACACGAAACGTCGCCCAGACCGGCGCATGGTCGGAGGGTTTTTCCATACTGCGAATGTCGTAGTCTATACCGGTTTCTGCGCAACGTTCCGCCAGCGGAGCGCTCGCCAGCAAGAGGTCGATACGCAGTCCGCGATTATCCACGAAACCTTTTGAGCGGTAATCAAACCACGAAAATTTATCCATCGTTTGCGGATTCGCCTCACGGAACGTGTCCACTAATCCCCACTTCAGTAACCGCGACATCCATTCACGCTCCTCCGGCAGGAAGGAGCATTTACCGGTACGCAGCCAGCGTTTGCGGTTCTCTTCGCCGATGCCAATATCCAGATCGGTTGGGCTGATATTCATGTCGCCCATAATTAATACCGGATTATCGCACTTGAGTTCCGTTTCAAGATAGTTCTGCAAGTTCTGGTAAAACTGCGCTTTCGCGGGGAACTTCAACGGATGATCCCGGCTTTCCCCCTGCGGGAAATAGCCGTTAATGACGGTGATATTACCCAGCGGCGAGGGGATTTCCGCCATGATAATGCGGCGTTGCGCCTCTTCGCCATCATCCGGGAAACCGCGTCTGACGGAAATGGGCGTGGCTTTTGTTAGCAGCGCGACGCCGTAATGGCCTTTTTGTCCATGATAGAAAACGTTATAGCCCAGCTTCGCGACCTCTTCGAGCGGGAACATTTCGTCGTGGACTTTTGTCTCCTGTAGACCGATCACATCGGGCTGGTGTTTTTCGACAATCGCTTCAAGCTGATGGGGACGGGCGCGCAGGCCGTTGATATTAAAAGAGACAAATTTCATAGTCACTGCCACTTTGCAAGATGAATCGTGTTGGGATGGTAGCAGAAATTTTACCGGGTGACTGCCACTCATCGTCAGATTCGGCCAATGGAAGCATATGGTGTTTTCTATAGTGCGAAAATGGTACGGTTTGCGTGCAGATGCGCCAGAACGGGGCGGTAATTTCCAGTAAATTTCGTATAAGATCACAATTCCAGAATTATATTTGGCAACTGAATAATATTTCGCTTTTTCCTCTTTTTAGCCACCGATTATGCGGGAATATTCACTTTTCATGCAGTAAAAGTGAATATCGCTACGCTGTAACCCATTGATTTACCGTCTATCACTTCTGTTTATGCAATTTTAACGCTGGCTGGCACGAATGCTGCAATCTACATTTACAGTGCAAACACTCATATTAATTAACATATAAATAACTTTATTTTTACCAAAAGAGGTCGCTATGTCTCTGTCAATTACGCGCGAAAACTTTGATGAATGGATGGTGCCGGTATATGTTCCCGCGCCTTTTATTCCTGTACGCGGAGAAGGCTCACGCCTGTGGGATCAGCAGGGGAAAGAGTATATTGATTTTGCTGGCGGGATCGCGGTCAACGCCTTGGGACATGCGCATCCGGCGCTGCGCGAGGCGTTAAATGAACAGGCGAATCGCTTCTGGCATACCGGGAACGGTTACACCAATGAACCGGCGCTGCGACTGGCGAAAAAACTGATCGATGCGACCTTCGCCGAACGCGTTTTCTTTTGTAATTCAGGCGCTGAAGCAAATGAAGCAGCATTAAAACTGGCGCGCAAATATGCCCACGATCGTGTCGGCAATCATAAAAGCGGCATTGTGGCCTTTAAAAACGCGTTCCATGGCCGCACGCTCTTTACCGTCAGCGCTGGCGGTCAACCCACCTATTCACAGGACTTTGCGCCGCTGCCGCCGGATATTCGTCATGCAGCCTATAACGATCTGAACTCCGCCAGCGCGCTAATTGATGACAATACCTGCGCCGTGATCGTAGAACCTGTGCAGGGCGAGGGCGGCGTGATCCCCGCCACGAAAGCTTTTTTGCAGGGGCTGCGTGAATTGTGCGACCGGCATCAGGCGTTACTGATTTTTGATGAGGTGCAGACGGGCGTCGGACGTACCGGCGAACTGTATGCATATATGCATTATGGCGTTACGCCCGATATCCTGACGACCGCTAAAGCGTTGGGCGGCGGCTTCCCGATCGGCGCGATGCTGACCACGCAAGACTATGCCAGCGTCATGACGCCAGGCACGCATGGCACCACCTACGGCGGTAATCCGCTGGCGACGGCAGTTGCCGGAAAAGTACTGGATATCATCAATACGCCGGAGATGCAAAACGGCGTCAGACAGCGCCACGATGCGTTTATTGAACGTCTAAATACCCTTAATGTGCGTTTTGGCATGTTCAGTGAAATTCGCGGGCTGGGGCTACTGCTTGGCTGTGTGCTACAGACGGAGTTTGCCGGAAAAGCTAAACTCATCGCCCAGGAAGCGGCAAAAGCAGGCGTGATGGTGCTCATTGCCGGTGGCGACGTGGTGCGTTTTGCGCCAGCGTTAAATGTGAGCGACGAGGAGATAGCCACCGGGCTTGATCGTTTTGCCATGGCGTGCGAACGCCTTCAGACGGGAGGCGCATCATGCGGGTGATTCGTCCTGTCGAACATGCGGATATCGCCGCGCTGATGCAGCTTGCAGGCAAAACGGGCGGCGGCTTAACCTCGCTACCGGCAAATGAAGCGACGCTGGCGGCCCGCATTGAACGCGCGCTAAAAACCTGGTCCGACGAGCTGCCAAAAGGCGAACAAGGGTATGTATTCGTTCTCGAGGACAGTGAAACGGGTGAGGTCGGCGGGATCTGCGCCATTGAGGTCGCGGTCGGTCTTAACGACCCCTGGTATAACTATCGTGTCGGTACGCTGGTTCATGCCTCCAAAGAGCTGAATGTATATAACGCGTTGCCAACATTATTCCTGAGTAATGATCACACTGGCAGCAGTGAGCTTTGCACGCTGTTTCTCGATCCCGAATGGCGTAAAGAGGGTAACGGCTACCTGTTGTCAAAATCGCGCTTTATGTTTATGGCCGCGTTTCGCGATAAATTCAATGAGAAAGTGGTGGCGGAAATGCGCGGCGTCATTGACGAGCACGGTTATTCTCCCTTCTGGCAAAGTCTCGGCAAACGCTTTTTTTCTATGGATTTCAGCCGGGCGGATTTTTTATGCGGTACCGGGCAAAAAGCGTTTATCGCCGAGCTGATGCCCAAACATCCTATTTATACCCACTTCTTATCTGAAGAGGCACAGGCCGTGATTGGCGAAGTCCACCCGCAAACGGCGCCAGCCCGCGCGGTGCTGGAAAAGGAAGGTTTTCGCTATCGCCACTATATCGACATCTTCGACGGCGGGCCGACGCTGGAGTGTGATATTGACCGCGTGCGGGCCATTCGTAAAAGCCGACTGGTGGAAGTCGCGGAAGGGCAACCCGCGCCTGGCGACTATCCGGCATGTCTGGTCGCCAATGAAAACTATCACCACTTTCGGGCCGCGCTGGTGCGTGCCGATCCGCAGACTTCACGACTTGTACTGACCGCCGCGCAGTTGGATGCGCTGAAATGTCGCACGGGCGACCACGTTCGGCTGGTACGCCTTTGCGCAGAGGAGAAAACCGTATGACGCTATGGATAAACGGCGACTGGATAACCGGTCAGGGCGAACGCCGCCGCAAAACGAATCCGGTGAGCGCGGAGATACTTTGGCAGGGGAATGACGCTAATGCGGCACAGGTCGCCGAGGCCTGTCAGGCGGCGCGCGCGGCGTTTCCTCGTTGGGCCAGACAGCCTTTTGCGGCACGACAGGCTATCGTAGAGAAATTTGCCGCCCTGCTGGAGGCGCATAAAGCCGAGCTCACGGAGGTCATCGCGTGTGAAACCGGTAAACCGCGCTGGGAGGCGGCAACGGAAGTGACGGCGATGATCAATAAGATTGCCATCTCGATTAAGGCTTACCACGCCAGAACAGGCGAACAAAAAAGCGAACTTGTCGATGGCGTCGCGACGTTGCGCCATCGTCCTCACGGTGTGCTGGCGGTATTCGGCCCTTATAACTTTCCCGGCCATTTACCGAATGGCCATATTGTGCCCGCGTTGCTGGCAGGCAATACGCTGATTTTCAAACCTAGCGAGCTAACGCCATGGACCGGGGAAACGGTAATAAAACTCTGGGAACGGGCTGGGCTACCGGCAGGCGTTCTTAATCTGGTGCAGGGCGGCCGGGAGACCGGACAAGCGCTGAGTTCGCTCGACGATCTCGACGGACTGCTGTTTACCGGCAGCGCCAGTACCGGATATCAGCTTCATCGCCAGCTATCCGGCCAGCCGGAAAAAATACTGGCCCTGGAAATGGGCGGAAACAATCCGCTCATTATTGAGGATGTGGCAAATATAGATGCGGCGGTACATCTGACGCTGCAATCGGCGTTTATTACCGCCGGACAGCGCTGTACCTGCGCGCGACGCCTTCTGGTAAAACAGGGTGCGCAGGGAGATGCATTTCTGGCGCGGCTGGTTGACGTCGCCGGACGTCTGCAGCCCGGCAGATGGGACGACGATCCGCAGCCGTTTATCGGCGGACTGATTTCAGTGCAGGCGGCACAGCATGTGATGGAGGCCTGGCGTCAACGAGAGGCATTAGGCGGTCGCACGCTACTGGCGCCGCGGAAGGTCAAAGAGGGAACCTCTCTGCTGACGCCTGGCATCATTGAGCTGACGGGCGTCGCGGATGTGCCGGATGAAGAGGTGTTTGGTCCGCTGCTGAACGTCTGGCGTTATGCGCATTTCGATGAGGCGATTCGTCTGGCGAATAATACCCGTTTTGGTCTGTCGTGTGGGCTGGTGTCGACGGATCGCGCGCAGTTCGCACAGCTCTTGCTGGAGGCGCGGGCAGGGATCGTTAACTGGAATAAACCGCTCACCGGGGCAGCGAGTACTGCGCCGTTTGGTGGTGTCGGCGCGTCTGGCAACCATCGGCCCAGCGCCTGGTATGCCGCCGATTATTGCGCCTGGCCGATGGCCAGTCTGGAATCTCCCGAACTAACGTTGCCTGCGACATTAAGCCCCGGCCTCGACTTTTCTCGCAGGGAGGCGGTATGACGGCGCATGAAGTTAATTTTGACGGGCTGGTGGGGCTTACGCACCATTATGCCGGGCTATCCTTCGGCAATGAGGCATCGACCCGCCACCGTTTTCAGGTGTCGAATCCTCGTCTGGCGGTAAAGCAGGGGCTGCTAAAGATGAAGGCTTTGGCGGATGCCGGCTTTCCCCAGGCGGTGATCCCGCCGCATGAGCGGCCTTTTATTCCGGCGTTGCGTCAGCTCGGCTTCACGGGTAGCGATGAGCAGATTCTGGATAAGGTTGCGCGTCAGGCGCCACGCTGGCTTTCCAGCGTGAGTTCCGCGTCGCCAATGTGGGTTGCGAATGCGGCGACGGTTTGCCCATCGGCAGACGCGCTGGACGGAAAAGTTCACCTGACGGTGGCGAATTTAAACAATAAATTTCATCGCGCTCTTGAGGCGCCTGTTACCGAAGCGCTGCTACGCGCCATATTTCGCGATGAAAGTCAGTTTTCAGTGCATAGCGCGTTACCGCAGGTCGCATTATTGGGAGATGAAGGCGCGGCGAATCATAACCGTCTTGGCGGCGAGTATGGTTCGGCAGGCGTGCAGCTTTTTGTCTATGGGCGCGAAGAGGAGAATGAAATACGACCCGCTCGTTATCCGGCGCGCCAGAGCCGCGAAGCCAGCGAGGCCGTGGCGCGTCTTAATCAGGTGAATCCGCAACAGGTTATCTTCGCTCAGCAAAACCCGGAGGTCATCGATCAAGGCGTATTCCATAATGATGTCATCGCCGTTTCGAATCGACAGGTATTGTTTTGTCACGAAGCGGCATTTGCCCGGCAGAAAGTGCTCACTAATCAGTTGCGTACGCGCGTTGACGGTTTTATGGCGATAGAGGTGCCCGCCGGAGAGGTTTCTGTATCAGATGCTGTGGCCACCTACCTGTTTAATAGTCAGTTGTTAAGCCGTAACGACGGCTCAATGCTGTTAGTGTTGCCGCGGGAATGTCAGGACCATGTCGGCGTCTGGCGTTATCTGAATAAGCTGGTGGCGGAGGATAACCCCATCAGCGCGATGCAGGTGTTTGATTTGCGAGAAAGTATGGCCAACGGCGGTGGCCCGGCCTGTCTGCGATTACGCGTGGTGTTAACAGAAGAAGAACGACGGGCGGTGAATCCAGCGGTAATGATGAATGACGCTCTGTTTACGGCCCTTAACGCGTGGGCGGATCGTTATTATCGCGATCGCCTGACCGCTGCCGATCTGGCCGATCCGTTATTATTGCGAGAAGGCCGGGAGGCGCTGGATGTGTTAACGCGTCTGCTGGATTTGGGGTCGGTTTATCCTTTCCAGCAAACGGGGGCGGCTGATGGATAACTTTCTGGCGTTGACGCTAAGCGGCACGACACCACGGGTGAGGCAGGGGAAGGGCGCGGGTTTTCGCTGGCGCTGGTTAGGCCATGGTCTGCTTGAACTCACGCCCGATGCGCCGGTCGACCGCGCGTTAATTCTTTCTGCGGGGATACACGGGAATGAAACCGCGCCGGTAGAGATGCTGGATAAGCTGCTGTCGGCGCTGTATTCAGGCAGCTTGACGTTAACGTGGCGAGTGCTGGTGGTACTCGGCAATCCGCAGGCGCTGGCGGCGGGAATACGCTATTGTCACAGCGATATGAACCGTATGTTTGGCGGGCGTTGGCAGTCCTTTGCCGAAAGCGATGAAACGCGGCGGGCGCGTGAGCTGGAGCTAAGTCTGGAGACCTTCTTTTCATCTGGCCAGGCGCGGGTACGCTGGCATCTGGATCTGCATACCGCCATTCGTGGCTCGTATCATTTGCGTTTTGGCGTATTGCCGCAGCGCGACCGTCCGTGGGAGGCGGATTTTCTGGCGTGGCTGGGCGCGGCAGGACTGGAGGCGTTGGTATTTCATCAGGCACCCGGCGGTACGTTTACGCACTTTAGCTCTGAACATTTCGGCGCGCTTTCCTGTACGCTGGAGTTGGGAAAGGCGTTGCCGTTTGGGCAAAACGATCTGACGCAGTTCAGTGTAACCTCGCAGGCGTTGTCGGCGCTGCTGAGCGGTGTCGAAACGTCAACCTCGTCTTCGCCGCCGCTACGCTATCGGGTGGTGTCGCAAATCACGCGTCACAGCGACAAGTTCACGCTTTATATGGATGCGCAAACGCTGAATTTTACTGCCTTTGCGAAGGGAACGTTGCTGGCCGAGGAGGGGGATAAGCGCGTGACGGTGACGCATGACGTTGAATATGTTCTCTTTCCTAATCCCTCTGTCGCCTGCGGATTGCGGGCTGGATTAATGCTGGAAAGACTGCCCTGATAAATGTCCCTGTAAGCTCACGTTAGGATTACAGGGATGATTTGGGATACAGTTTCATGCTATTACGGATTATTCCTGGAGAATTGCTTTATTAATAAGCGTTGCTGCGTTATAGTTCTGCATAATTTCTGCTATATCATGCTGCTGTATATTTCTCTTTCAAATCTGCGCAATTTATTCTTTTTTTCTTCACAATTGGCGAAAAAGTGTTTTTTATACTTTCATTGTTTTACCATTGTTATGACTAATTGACGCTAAGACGGTTAAAGTTAATCACGACAACACGGCGCTGTTTTAAATATGCCGTAAAAATAACTGAAAGGAAGGATGGAAATATGCGTAAACTGACTGCTCTATTTGTTGCCTCTACCCTGGCGATGGGTGCTGCGAATCTGGCTCATGCCGCCGAGACTACCACCGCCGCGCCAGCGGATGCGAAGCCAATGATGCAGCATAAAGGTAAATTTGGCCCACATCACGATATGATGTTTAAAAACCTGAACCTGACAGACGCACAGAAGCAACAAATTCGCGACATTATGAAAGCGCAGCGCGAGCAAATGAAACGTCCGCCGCTGGAAGAGCGTCGCGCCATGCATGATATTATTGCCAGCGATACCTTCGATAAAGCCAAAGCCGAAGCGCAAATTACGAAAATGGAAGCGCAGCGCAAGGCCAATATGCTGGCGCATATGGAAACCCAGAATAAAATTTATAACGTTCTGACGCCGGAGCAGAAAAAGCAATATAACGCTAATTTTGAGAAGCGTCTGACAGAACGCCCGGCGCAAGAAGGTAAAATGCCTGCTGCGGCAGAATAACTTTCTGCATAATTTAAGACCGCCGGTCTTGTCGACAACACAATCGTTGAGGTGGACAGGATCGGCGGTTTTCTTTATGACTGGCGACAGTCGGTGTGCAGTTCAATGATCTCATATTGACCTGACATTAGTGGCTTACAGAGAATTTTATAGCCGTCCTGATCAAAGCCCGCAGGTGCGCGCACCAGGGTGGCGGCCTCATCCAGCGAGGGTACCGCCCCCAGCCATAACCAGTTGTTGATAATGTGGAACTGGGTCATTTGTGGGCGACTCTCTTTTAACGCGATAGCGCCTTTCCAGGGCCAGCAAACCACACGTAACCGTTCCAGTGATGCCTGCAGACGAAGAAAATGCGTCTGCAGGCTTTCTTGTCCGCAACACGCGCCAGCGCAGCGCTTCAGAGCGAAACGAAAACAGGCGCGCCCACGGCTTACCGATTCAAGCCCCAGCAGGCCATAACACAATTTTTGTTCATCGGCGAGGTTCTGTAAGCTTTGCAGCGCTGCCCGACGGTTGGCGAAGAGCCCAAACAGGTTCGGCTCATGGGAAAAATCGACGCTGCGGGCGGAAACGACCTCAATCTTTTGTTCGCTCAACTGTAGAGAGCAAAGCTGGCGATTACGACGTAACCGCTTGTTAAACAGCGGCTGTTGTTCTTTGATCAGCCGCGCCTCCAGCAGCAACGCGCCCATTTCCCCAGCGGTGCAGATCCAGCTTATCCGCCGCGCCTGTCGCAGCATCGCGGCCTCGTCAGGCGTTCGCAGATGTGAGAGCACCCGGCTGCGGATATTTACGCTTTTACCGATATAAAGCGGCAGCGTATCGCTTTCGCTATGAAATATATAGACGCCCGGTAAGGCTGGCGCTTCGCTGAGGAAAGGACGTAAATGTTCTGGATATTCGTAAATGGCCGCCGCTTCAAACTCAAGGCGGGGGGCTGATTGACGCCGTACCACAGTGATCTCCGTTAACTGGTTATTCATCCAGTATAACAGCGGATGGGTGATTAAAAAAGAGGCTGGAAAGAGAGGAGGCCGGATAGACGAGCGATATCCGGCGCAACAGTAGAAGTACGCTTACTTTTTCCAAAAGTCGTCGAATACCGTAATCGGTAAACGGCGCTTATGTTCAGTTTTTACATACCAGCCTTCGATAGTTTTAGCGATGGCGGGGTCCAGCGTTTTGCCTTCCAGGTAATCGTCAATATTGTCATATGTTACGCCCAGCGCGGCTTCATCAGGCAGTGAAGGGCGGTCGTCTTCCAAATCGGCGGTGGGGACTTTTTTATACAGATGCTCAGGACAGCCCAGCGCTGCGAGAAGCTGTTTGCCCTGGCGTTTGTTAAGGCGATGAAGCGGGTTAATATCGGTACCGCCATCGCCATATTTGGTGAAGAACCCGGTTATCGCTTCCGCCGCATGGTCGGTACCCACCACGACGCCGTGAGTCATACCGGCGATGCTATATTGCGCTTTCATTCGCTCACGCGCTTTTTCATTGCCGCGAACAAAATCGCTCAGCTCAATTCCCGCTTCGCGCAGCGCCTGTTCGCTGGCGAGGACGGCGCCTTTAATATTGACGGTGAGTACTCTGTCCGGCTGAATAAAAGCAATGGCGTCCTGGCAATCCTGTTCATCGGCCTGCACGCCATAAGGCAGACGAACGGCGATAAACTGCAGCGCATTATCACCGGTCTCTTCCCGCAATTCGGCGATAGCCATCTGGCTGAGTTTCCCGGCCAGCGTCGAATCCTGCCCGCCGCTGATGCCTAACACCAGCGATTTCAAAAAGGGATAGGTTTTCAGGTACGCTTTAAGAAAATCCACGCTGCGGCGAATTTCTTCTTCAGGGTTGATATGCGGTTTCGCGCCAAGCGCCTGGATTATCTCTTGCTGCAGAGTCATTTAACCCCCTTCGACATTAAAAAAATGAATCTTTACCCTGTTAAAGCTACCCCTTCGCCGCTGAAACGACAAGGTTTGGCGGGCTAAGCGGTGTTTAAAACAACATGTCGCTGCGTTAGAGAATTTTCCGAAAGGCTTTTTGTGGCGAGGCGCGGCTTGAAAAATGTTCTGATGTATTCCAGGCTTACATAACACGCTGATAAACAAGAGGACGGAAAATGAACAAGAACGTAGCAGGAATTTTAAGCGCAGCGGCGGTAATGACTATGCTGGCAGGCTGTACGGCGTATGATCGTACAAAAGACCAATTTGTTGAGCCTGTCGTTAAAGATGTTAAAAAAGGAATGAGCAGGGCGCAAGTTGCGCAGATTGCGGGCAAACCGTCATCTGAAGTGAGCATGATTCATGCGCGCGGTACCTGTCAGACCTACATCCTGGGTCAACGTGATGGTAAAGCGGAAACCTACTTTGTTGCGCTGGATGATACTGGGCACGTGATTAACTCCGGCTACCAGACCTGTGCGGAGTACGACACTGACCCACAGGCGCCGAAGCAGTAACAACTGTACATTGCCTGAACATTCAAGGAAACCGGCCTGCGAGCCGGTTTTTTTGTGCCTGCAATAACCTTATTTATTATCGCGAATTATTTACCCGAAATGTGAGGGGGGTCATAACGCCAGGTCAATGAGAGACAATTTAGTGGGTCAAGGAAATACCATCCGGCGGTCCGATCCCATATACTCATTTCAGCCACCTAAAAAAGTAAATCCGGTTACGCAAGTCGCCCAGAGTATGGATGCAGGTTGAGGCTTGCGGCGTATCTGGTTGACAGATAATCGCACATGAGGAAGGTTTTTATGGAAAAGAAACACATTTATCTGTTTTGTTCTGCGGGCATGTCAACATCGTTACTGGTATCAAAAATGCGCGCTCAGGCTGAAAAATATGAAGTGCCGGTGATTATTGAAGCATTCCCTGAAACCCTGGCCGGTGAAAAAGGCCCGGCAGCGGACGTCGTGTTATTAGGCCCGCAAATTGCTTATATGCTCCCCGAAATTCAGCGTTTATTACCCGGTAAACCGGTAGAAGTCATTGATTCAATGTTGTACGGCAAGGTAGATGGTTTAGGCGTGCTTAAAGCTGCGGTAGCGGCAATTAAAAAAGCCGCCGCGAATTAATTATTTTTTAATTTTTCCCGTCAAAGAGTTATTTCATACACTAACCGCAATATTTTATTGCGGTATTTAAGGGTATTTTTCTATGAGTAACGTCATTGCTTCACTTGAAAAGGTACTCCTTCCTTTTGCTGTAAAAATAGGAAAGCAGCCACACGTTAATGCAATCAAGAACGGCTTTATTCGTTTAATGCCATTAACCCTTGCGGGGGCGATGTTTGTATTAATTAATAACGTTTTCCTGAGCTTTGGGGAGGGGTCGTTTTTTTATTCCATGGGCATTCGGCTTGATGCCTCAACCATTGAAACTCTTAATGGATTGAAAGGCATCGGCGGGAACGTCTATAACGGCACATTGGGCATTATGTCGCTCATGGCACCATTTTTTATCGGCATGGCGTTGGCGGAAGAGCGCAAGGTTGATGCGCTGGCCGCCGGACTGCTCTCCGTGGCGGCATTTATGACCGTAACGCCGTATAGTGTCGGCGAGGCCTATGCCGTAGGCGCTAACTGGCTGGGCGGCGCGAATATTATCTCCGGTATTATTATTGGCCTGGTGGTCGCGGAGATGTTTACATTTGTTGTCCGGCGCAACTGGGTGATTAAACTACCGGACAGCGTACCGGCTTCGGTGTCTCGTTCATTCTCAGCATTAATTCCCGGCTTTATTATTCTCTCTATTATGGGGATTATTGCCTGGGCGCTGTCTAATTACGGTTCTAACTTCCATCAGATCATTATGGACACTATCTCTACGCCGCTGGCATCGCTGGGTAGCGTGGTAGGGTGGGCATATGTCATTTTTGTACCGCTGCTGTGGTTCTTTGGTATTCATGGTTCGCTGGCACTGACCGCGCTGGACAGCGGCATCATGACGCCCTGGGCGCTGGAAAACATCTCTATTTACCAGCAGTATGGCTCCGTCGATGCGGCACTGGAAGCCGGTAAAACGTTCCATATCTGGGCGAAACCGATGCTGGATTCTTATATCTTCCTCGGTGGTAGCGGCGCAACGCTGGGTCTGATCATCGCTATCTTCCTGGCATCCCGTCGCGCGGACTATCGCCAGGTGGCAAAACTGGCTCTGCCGTCAGGTATCTTCCAGATTAACGAACCCATCCTGTTTGGCCTGCCGATCATTATGAACCCGGTGATGTTTATCCCCTTCATTCTGGTACAGCCGATTCTGGCGGCGATTACGCTGGTGGCTTACTATTTGGGTATTATTCCGCCGATTACCAATATTGCGCCGTGGACTATGCCAACCGGGCTGGGGGCGTTCTTTAACACCAACGGCAGCGTCGCCGCATTACTGGTTGCGCTATTTAACCTGGCGGTCGCTACCCTGATTTATCTCCCCTTCGTGGTGGTGGCTAACAAAGCGCAGAACGCCATTGAGCAGGAAGAAAGCGAAGAAGATATCGCTAACGCACTGAAATTCTAAACTCCGCGTCGGCATGGGATGCCATGCCGGGCTGAATCAGAGGAAAGACTATGTTTGATCTTGAAAATGTTGTAGATAACCAGACAGCGGCTGAGGAACTCGAAGAAGTCGTTATGGGGCTTATCATCAATTCTGGTCAGGCGCGCAGCCTGGCATATGGCGCGCTCAGAAAAGCGAAAGAAGGCGATTTTGAGGCGGCGAAAGCGATGATGGACCAGTCGCGCATGGCGCTCAATGAAGCGCATCTTGTGCAGACAAAACTCATCGAAGGCGATCAGGGCGAAGGCAAAATGAAAGTCAGTCTGGTCCTGGTTCACGCTCAGGATCATTTGATGACATCAATGCTGGCTCGTGAACTGATTGCTGAGTTAATTGAGCTCCATGAGAAACTGAAATAACAGGGGGCGGATGATGCAGCTACAGGTTAACGCAACGGAAATCAAAACGGTTTATGAGCAGCAGCTCTTCAATGGCAAAAATTTCCATGTGTTTATCTATAACAAGACGGAAAGCGTCACCGGGCTGCATCAGCACGACTACTATGAATTTACCCTGGTATTGACCGGACGTTATTACCAGGAGATCAACGGGAAGCGTGTGCTGCTGGAACGTGGAGATTTTGTTTTTATCCCGGTGGGGTCGAATCACCAAAGTTTCTATGAGTTTGGCGCAACGCGTATTCTGAACGTAGGAATTAGTAAACGTTTTTTTGAACAGCATTATCTTCCGTTACTGCCGTTTTGTTTTGTGGCATCGCAGGTATACAGGGCGAATAGCACCTTCCTTACCTATATTGAAACGGTGATTGCGTCGTTGAATTTTCGCGGCAATGGGCTCGACGAATTTATCGAAGTGGTGACATTTTATATTATAAACCGCTTACGTCATTACCGCGAAGAGCAGGTTTATGATGATATCCCACAATGGCTGAAAGCCACCGTGGAGATAATGCACGATAAATCGCAGTTTGGCGAACATGCGCTGGAAAATATGGTGCGCCTGTCGGCAAAATCCCAGGAGTATCTAACGCGCGCCACCCGACGTTATTACAGCAAAACGCCGATGCAAATCATTAATGAGATTCGCATTAATTTTGCCAAGAAACAGTTGGAAATGACCAATTATTCGGTTACGGATATTGCTTATGAAGCCGGGTATAGCAGTCCAAGTCTGTTTATTAAAACGTTTAAGAAGATGACCTCATTCACGCCGAATAGTTATCGGAAGCGATTGACGGAAATTAATGAGTAACGGTTTGCATTGCTCGATTAGTTACATTTCACGCTTGCCCCAATAGCAGGGGAACGTCACGCTATTTCTTACGAGCGGGCATAGCGTAATACATATCAGTGTCATACACTGAAGGGAGATATTATGAGCCAGAAATTAAAAGTCGTCACTATTGGTGGCGGGAGCAGCTACACCCCTGAATTACTTGAAGGCTTTATTAAACGCTACCATGAATTACCTGTCACCGAATTATGGTTGGTTGACGTTGAAGATGGGAAAGAGAAGCTGGGCATTATTTATGATCTCTGCCAGCGAATGATTGATAAAGCAGGCGTTCCGCTAAAATTGTATAAAACGCTGGATCGTCGGGAAGCGCTGAAAGACGCTAATTTTGTTACTACCCAGCTACGCGTTGGTCAACTCAAAGCCCGTGAACTGGACGAGCGTATCCCGCTTAGCCACGGCTATCTGGGGCAAGAAACCAACGGCGCTGGCGGTTTATTTAAAGGGTTGCGCACCATTCCGGTTATTTTTGACATCATTAAGGATGTTGAGGAATTATGTCCGAATGCGTGGGTCATTAACTTTACTAATCCGGCGGGGATGGTGACGGAAGCGGTTTATCGTCATACCAACTTTAAAAAGTTCATTGGCGTATGTAATATTCCTGTCGGCATGAAAATGTTTATTCATGACGTGCTGGCGCTGAATGAGACTGACGATCTTTCCATTGACCTGTTTGGTCTAAACCATATGGTCTTTATTAAAGACGTGCTGGTGAATGGCACCTCACGGTTCGCAGAATTACTGGATGGCGTGGCGTCCGGTCAGTTGAAAGCGTCAACCGTAAAAAATATCTTTGATCTGCCGTTTAGTGAAGGATTGATTCGCTCGCTGAACATGCTGCCGTGCTCTTATTTGTTGTATTACTTCAAGCAAAAAGAGATGCTGGCGATTGAAATGGGCGAATATTACAAAGGCGGCGCGCGCGCTCAGGTCGTACAAAAAGTGGAGAAACAACTCTTCGACTTGTACAAAAATCCTGAGCTAAACGTGAAGCCGAAAGAGCTTGAGCAACGCGGCGGCGCTTATTATTCCGATGCCGCTTGTGAAGTCATTAACGCTATTTATAATGACAAGCAGACTGAGCATTACGTTAATATTCCACATCATGGGCATGTCGAGAATATTCCGGCGGACTGGGCGGTGGAAATGACCTGCATTCTGGGACGCAATGGCGCGACGCCGCACCCGCGTATCACCCGTTTTGACGAAAAAGTGCTGGGGCTTATCCATACTATTAAAGGATTTGAGGTCGCGGCCAGCAATGCGGCGCTGAGCGGAAACTTTAATGATGTTCTGCTGGCGCTTAACCTGAGTCCGCTGGTGCATTCCGACCGTGACGCAGAAGTCCTGGCGCGTGAGCTCATTCTGGCGCATGAAAAATGGCTGCCTAATTTTGCCGCTTGCATCGAAGCGCTTAAAGGTAAGCACCACTGACAGAGGTAGGCTATGGAACGCGTGTTGATTGTGAATGCTGATGATTTTGGCCTGAGTAAAGGGCAAAATTACGGCATTGTTGAAGCATATCGCAATGGCGTTGTGACCTCCACGACGGCGCTGGTCAATGGCGAGGCTATTGGCCATGCGGCGCAGCTTAGCCGCGAGCTGCCTGCGCTTGGGGTGGGAATGCATTTTGTTTTGACGTTAGGCAAACCGGTGTCAGAGATGCCGGGCCTGACGCGGGACGGCCTGTTGGGGAAATGGATCTGGCAAATGGCGGAGGAGGATACGCTTCCGCTGGATGAAATTGCGCATGAACTGGCGTGTCAGTATCAGCGTTTCATCGACGTATTTGGCCGCGAGCCAACGCATCTCGACAGCCACCATCATGTGCATATGCTCCCGCAAATTTTCCCCATCGTCGCCCGCTTTGCGGCGCAGCGCGGGATTGCGTTACGTATTGACCGCCAGACGGTGTTGAACGCCGACGATCTGCCGTCGGATTTGCGCAGCACTCAAGGATTTAGTAGTGAATTTTACGGCGAGGAGATCACCGAAGCGTGCTTTTTACGCATTCTGGATGCCTCGGCGCATCGAGGAGAGGCCTCTCTGGAGGTGATGTGTCATCCGGCGTTTGTGGACAACATTATTCGCCAGAGCGCCTATTGTTACCCCCGCTTAACTGAACTGGAGGTGTTGACGTCTGCGTCACTCAAGGCAGCGATTGCGGAACGTGGATATCGTCCTGGCAGTTTTCTTGATATTTAGCTCCTGAGTTTGCGGCGCAAGAATGCGCCGCATTTTTTGTCGTTTATGCAGGAATCGCGTTAATTTTCCCCGCACGCGACCAGACACGGTGTGCCGCCATCAGCGTCAGCAGAGTGTCCATAAAGTGGTGGTCAACGTTATCTGCCTCAACAAGTCCTTCTTCCCCCTGGCTATCAATGTTTAAAAGCGCCTTAAACCGTCGGGCGTCGCCTGCCAGTGCGATGGGCTTCAGATGTTTGTAGGCTTCCAGAAGGTAGTAACGGGCATCGCCGCAACTCTCGATATCGGCAATATTGCCGCACGGTACTATTACCGCATCGACCGTTAGCGACGGCGCGCCGGCAAAGGTTGCCGCAATAGTTAATGTTGAACCGTCATCAGCCGTTACTTCACCCATCCGTGAATAGAGCAGTTTTGCGTGGACGCCTTTGGCTTTTAAAGCCTGCAAAATGGTCAACAGTTCGGCGGCGTTAACCTTGTCGTTCAGCAGGATAGCGACCACGCGGCCTTTAACATCGCCGTCCGGCACCGCATACAGGCTGAGCGCCGGATCTTTTTTCAGACCGTTGACATCAGGAGGCGGGGCAATTTGCGTTTGTTCATGGGTGAGTGCAAAACCGAGATTATGCGCGACGCCCTGAGCCAGCGTGACATCAATATGCGCTAACTGATCGACCACCCGCTCCCGAATATACGCGCGGGCGACTTTACCCAGTTCAAAGCTGAACGCGTCAATAATATGCTGCTGCTCTATCGGCGTCTGACTGAGCCAGAACAGGCGGGGATGCGCGTAATATTCACCAAAAGAAGGGCTGCGTTCGCGGATTTTATTGCCATCCACGCGTTCCTGGTATGATTCGAAGCCGCCGCGTTTTGGCGCTGGCGGCGTTTCGCGTGGCCAGTTGTCATTAATGGAGTTTGGTTCATAGTTCGCCGGATTGGTGTCGATATCCATCCGGTGCATACCGTCACGCTGGAAGTTATGGTAGGGGCAGGTAGGGCGGTTAATCGGAATTTCGTGGAAGTTTGGCCCGCCCAGACGACTGATTTGCGTGTCGGTATAAGAGAACAGACGCCCCTGTAACAGCGGATCGTTGGTAAAATCAATGCCGGGAACAATATGTCCTGGATGAAATGCCGCCTGTTCGTTTTCAGCGAAAAAGTTATCCGGATTACGGTTTAACACCATTTTGCCGACGCGTTGTACTGGCACCAACTCTTCCGGAATCAGTTTGGTCGGATCGAGCAGATCAAAATCGAATTTAAATTCATCCTCTTCGGCAATGAGTTGTAGGCCCAGCTCGTATTCCGGGAAATCGCCCGCTTCGATGGCCTCCCACAGATCCCGGCGGTGAAAATCCGGATCGCGACCGGTCAGTTTTTGTGACTCATCCCACACCAGCGAGGCTTTACCTGCCAACGGTTTCCAGTGGAAACGGACAAAGGTCGCTTTCCCTTGTGCATTGATCAGACGGAAGGTGTGAATGCCGAACCCTTCCATCGTCCGATAACTGCGTGGAATACCGCGATCCGACATTGCCCACATGACGTTGTGCAGCGTCTCAGGCTGTAAGGAAACATAGTCCCAGAAGGTGTCGTGCGCGCTCTGTCCTTGCGGAATAGCCCAATGAGGTTCGGGCTTAACGGCGTGCACAAAATCTGGAAACTTATGCGCATCCTGGATAAAAAAGATCGGCGTGTTATTACCGACGAGATCGAAAATTCCCTCTTCGGTATAAAATTTGGTCGCAAAACCGCGGATATCACGTACGGTATCAGCAGACCCCGCGCCGCCCTGTACTGTCGAAAAGCGAACAAAGACCGGGGTAATTTTCTGTGGATCGCACAGAAACGCGGCTTTCGTGATGTCGCTCAGGTCTTTATATGGCTGGAAATAACCGTGCGCTGCAGATCCGCGGGCGTGAACGATCCTCTCCGGGATACGCTCATGGTCAAAGTGGGTAATTTTCTCGCGCAGGATAAAATCTTCCAACAGCGTAGGGCCACGGCTGCCGGCGCGAAGAGAATTTTGATCGTCGGCGATGCGCACGCCCTGATTGGTGGTCAGCGCATAATTTTCGCTGCCTTTACGAAAGGCGTCGAGGGCGGTGAGCTTATCATTCGCGGTCTCGGGCGCTTTTAAGCTGCCGGGGGCCGTTGGTTGCGCGCCCGGCGGCGTCGGTTCTGGCGTGGGGCGATGTGAACCGTCTGACGGCGCCAGGGAGTCCAGGCCGGGCTGTGATTCACGGGTATCATGCACGGGGGACTGATGGGGGGATTTCTCATTATGCGACATTGAACTCGTCTCCTGCTTTCATCACTGAAATGGGCGTGGTAGTAGTCAAAATCACTCTAACTATAGAACATTTCAGCAATTATGCCGGGGGAGAGCGGAACAGCAGACAGGGTATAACAGGGAAATCGCACGCGCGGAACAGGACGTCGGGGGCGAAGATCGGCTAAAATAGTGTTTTTCTGATTTTTAGCCTTAGAGCCTATCCCAGTAGGCGTTATTGGCGCAGCCAGTTTGGACACGGACAGCGCGCAAAAACCGGAGCGTACACGTAGTACGTGAGGATTTTGAGCACTGCCCAGGACCAAAATGGCAAGTAAAATAGCCCTAATGGGATAGGCTCTTAGCCTCTTTTAGTGAAGCATTAATGATGAAACCTCTTCGCCAGCAAAATCGCCAGATTATTAGCTATATTCCGCGTGTTGAACCCGCGCCGCCGGAACATGCGATAAAAATGGATACGTTTCGCGACGTCTGGATACTGCGCGGTAAGTATGTTGCCTTTGTTCTGATGGGGGAGTCATTTCAACGGTCGCCCGCCTTTAGCGTGCCAGAATCGGCGCAGCGTTGGGCGAATCAGGTTCGCCAGGAAAACGAAATCGCTGACTAAGAAAAAAACAAAATGCCGGTACTGGAGACCGGCGTTTTTAGTGACAGACATTTTGAGTTGCTGATCGTCGTGTCTCAGACGATGTGAACGCCCGATAATGTATTATCGATGCGCCAGTTCAGCGTCTTCTTCGCTATCGAGAATGGTTTTATCGGTCTGCTTCAGCCACTGGCTGGTCAGCGTACCCGCGGTCATTGAGCCGCTCACGTTCAGTGCGGTACGGCCCATATCAATCAACGGTTCGACGGAGATTAACAGCGCGACCAGCGTGACCGGTAAGCCCATGGCAGGCAGCACTATCAGCGCGGCGAAGGTCGCGCCGCCGCCAACGCCGGCAACACCCGCCGAACTTACGGTAACGATACCCACCAGCGTGGCTATCCATACGGGGTCTAAGGGGTTGATGCCGACCGTCGGCGCAACCATTACCGCTAACATTGCAGGATAAAGACCGGCACAACCGTTTTGGCCGATGGTCGCGCCAAAAGAGGCAGCAAAGCTGGCGATGGACTCCGGCACGCCCAGGCGGCGGGTTTGCGCTTCCACATTAAGTGGAATGGAGGCGGCGCTGGAGCGGCTGGTAAAGGCAAATGTCAGCACCGGCCACACCTTGCGGAAATATTTCAGCGGGCTAATCCCGTTCACGCCCAATAGTATGCCGTGAACCACAAACATTATCGCCAGACCAAGATATGACGCTACCACGAAGCTTCCAAGCTTAATGATGTCCTGCAGATTAGAGCCGGCAACCACTTTCGTCATCAGCGCCAGTACGCCATAAGGCGTAAGTTGCATCACCAGACGCACCAGCTTCATCACCCAGCTTTGCAGGGTATCGATAGCAACAAGCACACGCTCGCCTTTTGGCGCATCATCTTTCAGCAGTTTAAGCGCGGCCACGCCCAGGAATGCGGCGAAAATCACCACGCTGATAATAGACGTAGGATTGGCGCCAGTCAGATCCGCAAACGGATTTTTCGGTACAAAAGACAGCACCAGTTGCGGCACGCTGAGATCGGCCACTTTGCCGACATAGCTCGTCTCAATGGCATTCAGACGCGCGGTTTCCGCGCCGCCCTGAACCAGACCTTCCGCCGTCAGTCCGAACAGATTGGTGACCAGCACGCCCACCAGCGCTGCGATAAGGGTAGTAAACAGCAGCGTGCCGATAGTCAGAAAACTGATTTTCCCCAATTGAGAGGCGTTATGCAGTCGTGCCACGGCGCTTAAAATAGAGGCGAATACCAGCGGCATCACAATCATTTGTAGTAATTGCACATAACCGTTGCCGACAATATTGAACCACTGAATGGAGTCTTTTAACACCTGACTGTCAGCGCCATAAATGGTGTGCAGGGCCAGACCAAAGACCACGCCCATCACAAGGCCGACAAGCACTTTTTTAGCCAGACTCCACTGTTTATGACGGGCCTGCGCCAGTACAAACAGCAGAATGACGAACACCGCAATGTTCGCAATTAATGGAAAATTCATCCCCGTTCTCCTGATTTTTTTATTATGAAGCGCTGTGTTTTAGCGATTCTGTTCGCGCAAGATTAGCAGAACTGTGAGCTGGCTCTTATATTCAAATGGAATGGTTTATACCAAAAATGACTTTGGCGTTGATTTACTAATCAATCTGGTGATTTATAAAACGATTGAACTGCATTTGCAGGATAGTGATCATCTGCGAAGACCAGCGTATGACGTTGTTTTCCGGCATGGACTGCGGCATCCACACCGCCCAGGCAAACAACGCCATACATAAAAATCGCTCCAGTTGATTGCCTTTGCGCGGCGCCAGAATAGGCAGGCGGAAACGCCAGCGGCACGGCCACAGTAAGGGAACGCCTGCGGGGGTGAGCATATCCGCGACGATATGGCTTAAATAGCCAAGTACCATGCCTTGCAGCGCATCCGCCGGGATAATCCACGTATCCGGCACCTTGAGATAAAAGGTCGCCAGTAGGGCAAAGACCGCCAGCAGACTATGGGTAAAGCCCCGGTGACCGAACGCGCGGGCGATCGGTTTCGATACCCATTTCAGGCGCTGACCAAGAAAAGATTTGGGGTGGTCGATATCCGGCAGCAGACAGGTCAAAATAGCCGAAGGAATAATATGCCACCAGTCGCCGTGCGCAAGGACGGGCGTTAACTCGGCATTCTTGGCGAAAACCGCGCTGGCTATAGAAAAAAGAAGATGTCCTTCCGCCGTCATGATAAAACCCATTAAACTGTCAATTCATACAGTATAGGGTTTTTATACAGTAGGCGGAAGTGGTGACGTTGTAACTCTTTGTCTCTGTCAAAGCCGCTTGCCGTCTGGCTCAGCGGCTAATTGCCCGTTGACTTTGTTTCGGAAACATCTTAACCGAGTAGATGCGCCGCCGTCAGCTCTGTCAGTGAGTTAAGTTTGACATTCGCCAGCGCAAAGCGCGGATCATGCTGGTTTTCTTCTGCTGGCACCACAATGGCGCGCATTCGCGCCGCCTTTGCCGCGATTAAACCATTCACCGAATCTTCCAGCGCCACGCAGGTTAATGGATCAACGCCTAATTTGGCCGCACAATCCAGATAAACCTGCGGGTGCGGTTTGCTGTAGGGCAATTTTTCCGCAGAGGCCAGCGCGTCAAAACTGTCGCGCAGTTCAAACATGGTGAGCACTTTTTCCAGCATATGCAGCGGCGATGCCGAGGCAAGCCCCACTAATAGCCCCTGCGCTTTACACAGCGCCACGGCCTCGCGCACACCCGGCAAAAGAGGGCGCGTCTCTTCGATAAGCGTAATCGCGCGGGCAATAACACGGTTTGTCACTTCCTGGCGATCGGGGCCGCTCCACGGTTGCTGCGCAAACCAGAGATCGACAACCATATCAATGCGTAGCCCAAGCGTGTCTGGTAACTCATGGCGCCGAGTAATATCTACGCCTAAACTTGCCATCACGTCCAGTTCAGCGCGATCCCAGAGCGGTTCGGAATCGATCAGTAGTCCATCCATATCGAAAATTGCAGCAAGAATTTGACGTGGGGTTGACATCACAACCTCTCCTGTTGAGATTAAAAAATAACGAATTAAGCGTTCATTATGACCATGTTCTTAGTATATCGCCCTTAAAGATCAGGCGAAAACGGGAATCAACAGGTAGACTTAGGCCAAAACGACGCGTCTTTATCAAGGGGAACTCATGACGTATCAACAAGCTGGACGCATTGCAATCCTAAAAAGAGTTGTTGGGTGGGTTATTTTTATTCCGGCACTGCTTTCCACGCTCATCTCAGTCCTTAAATTTATGTATGCGCACAGTGAAAAGCAGGAGGGGATAAATGCGGTAATGCTGGATTTTACCCACGTAATGATAGACATGATGCGCGTGAATACGCCGTTTCTGAATGTTTTTTGGTACAACTCGCCGACGCCGAATTTTCAGGGAAGCCTGAATATCGGTTTCTGGCTCATTTTTATTCTGATTTTTGTCGGGCTGGCGATGCAGGATTCCGGCGCCAGAATGAGCCGCCAGTCACGTTTTTTACGTGAAGGCGTGGAAGATCAGTTGATCCTGGAAAAAGCAAAAGGCGCGGAAGGACTAACGCGTGAGCAGATAGAGTCACGTATCGTGGTGCCGCACCATACCATCTTTTTACAGTTTTTCCCGCTCTATATTTTGCCGGTCATTATTATCGTGCTCGGCTACTTTTTCTTTTCCTTGTTAGGCTTCATGTAAACTGAAAAATGCCGGATAGCCCGTATCCGGCATGGGCTGTACCTATACTGCAAGCAGCCGATCCATCGCTTTTTGCGCAGTAGCCAGGTGCTGACCGCCAAACAGCCTTGCCCGATTAAGCAGGGTGTAGAGCTGGTAAATCGGCTGCCTGTCGAGAAAATCCAGCGGTAGCGGCGAAACGGACTGATAGCCATCATAAATCTGCGGTGGCTGATCGGTATGCAGCGGTAGCATCGCCAGATCGCATTCTCTGTCGCCCCAATAGCAGGCTGGATCGAAGATATAGGGGCCGTCAGGGCCAAGCGCGCAGTTCGCCGACCATAGATCGCCATGCAAAAGAGAAGGCTGCGGTTGATGCGACGCCAGACGTTGCTGAATATGTTCAACAATGGCGTCAATATTACCAAAAGTAATGCCTTTTTCCGCGGCGAGTTCAAGCTGCCAGCCAATGCGCTGTTCGGCGAAAAAAGTCGACCAACGGCGTTGCCAGGTATTCGGCTGCGGCGTGGTAGAGAGCGCGTTATCAAAATCGAGGCCGAATTGAGGTTGGTCGCTCCATTGGTGCAGGCGCGCCAGCTGTTGCCCAAGAATAAACGCATTATGGGCATCCAGCGGGCGGGGCGAGAGGTAGTCCATAACTAAAAAGCTGTAATCCCGATCCGAACCTACCGCCCATACCTTAGGCACAACAACGGTTTTACTGCGGGAGAGCAGTTCCAGCTGATCGGCTTCAGCGGTAAAACCGCGAAGCATTTCTCGTTCATCGCACTTCACGAAAAAATCATGGCCTGCATAACGTAAATGCCATGCGGCATGAACTTCTCCGCTTGGCAGTTCATTACGCAGTTCGATTTCGCCTTCACCGACTTGCTCGCTTAAAAGACGACTGATAGCTTGCCACATAATGTCTCTCCCCACGTTGTCTGCCAGATCATAAGGTTAGCGCAAAAATGCGGTTAAAAAATACGAACTAACGCACATCACGGACGCGCCGCGGCGGGAATGGCACTTATTGTGCGTTTTTACTCCACGCCTCCCAGGTCGCCACGGTAATGTCGACATCCTTATCTAACGCGCTTTTCGCAAGTCCGGCGACAAGCGCTTTGATTTCATCAGCGCTCTGAGCGCTAATAAAGCCAAACGTATTGGTGCCGAGCTCATGCACATTCCCTTCATCGTCCGTTAATGTCAGCAAAAAACCGCTACGCGTCAGATGGTTATTGAGTTCGTTAATCTCGGTCAGGGAATCTTCATGGAAGGTTACGGTAATAACATAACGGGTAATATCGCCACTGGCCATCGTTCACCTCGTTGGGAGCAACTGTGTTTTTAACAGCGGCGGATGCGCCGCCCGTTAACCGATTTTCCGGTATCCCCCTCGGGGAGGGGGATACGGTTATTGCGCGGAAAGATAGGCGTATATTTTTTGGGTATCGTCACGAGAACACAGACGCGTACCTTGATTGAGCGTAGCGGCGCTGCCTGCCGCCACACCGAAGCGCACCATCTCTTCCAGCGACGCGTCTTGCGCCAGTTTTAACGTCATCGCGCCTACCATACTGTCGCCTGCGCCGACAGTACTTTGACTTTTCACCGGGGGAGGAACAACCTGGATGCAATTCTCACTGTCTATGCCCAGCGCCCCTTGCGGCCCCAGAGAGACCACTACCCGGCGAGCCTTGCCGCTTTGCACTAATTCCTGGGCCGCTTTACGCACATCATCAGGCTGCGTCAGATCGCGATTGACCAACGCGCTCAATTCTTTCAGGTTAGGTTTCACCAGTTCGATATCGCCAAGCGCCAGCGCGGCGGTGAGCGCGTCGCCAGAGCTATCAATAATGCAGCGAATGCCTTGCTTCTGCGCGGCGGAAATCAGTTGCGTAAGTTTCTCGACCTTAACGCCGGGCGGAAGGCTGCCGCTGATAACCAAAATTGCCCCGGATTCAATTTCCAGTACCTGTTCTTCAAGCTGGCGAAATTCATCATCGTCCAGCGTGGCGCCGGGCATAACAAAACGATACTGTTCGCCGCTGGACTCGACGTGGACGTGCAGGTTCTGACGCGTCCAGTCTTTCGCATCGACGGTAGACACGGGGACATTTTCGTCAGCCAGTAGTGCGACCAGATGTTCGCCGGTAGCGCCGCCAGCCGGGAAAATTGCGGTCGCGGTGCCGCCAAGATGCGCAATGGCGCGAGCGACATTAATACCCCCGCCGCCGGGTTCGAATACCGGCGCGGAGCACCGCAGTTTACCTTCGGGATAAATTTGCGGCGTGATTGTTGCGCTATCGAGAGAGGGCGCAAGCGTCAACGTATAGATACGTACCATCGTTACCTCCTGTTAGGCTGATTTCAGTCTGGCACTTAATCCCCGGAAAGTGAAGGAATTAACAATATGATTTTCCGGATCTTTATTTAAAGAAGTACGATGTAAAGTTATATAAATAAATGAATGCTTCGGGAGGGTTCTTATTCAAAAAATGAAATAGTAATTGATTGCTATGTTATTCGGGGCTTCTTATAATTCGCTACCTTTCCAGGGGCGTTTGTCATTGATCCCTATGAAAGTTTCCGGGACCGTCGTGGTCTCTTTTTTAGTTGTACGGACTCTATATAAATGAAGCTTTTGAAGGCAGTACCCGCTGTAGTTATGCTGGCGGGTGGCGTGTTCGCGTCTCTGTATGCCGCCGCCGATGATTCCGTTTTTACTGTCATGGATGATCCCTCCACCGCGAAAAAACCTTTTGAAGGTAATCTGAATGCGGGCTACCTTGCTCAGTCAGGCAATACTAAAAGTTCTTCCTTAACGGCTGACACGGCGATGACCTGGTATGGACAACGTACCGCCTGGTCATTATGGGGCAATGCCAGCAATACCTCCTCTAATGATGAACGCTCTTCAGAAAAATATGCGGTAGGCGCGCGTAACCGTTTTAATATGACGGATTATGATTATACCTTTGGCCAGGCCAGTTGGCTGACAGACCGTTTCAACGGTTATCGTCAGCGCGACGTACTGACCGCCGGTTACGGGCGGCAGTTCCTTAATGGTCCAGTACACAGCTTCCGTTTTGAATTCGGTCCAGGGGTTCGCTATGACGAACATACGGACGATACCACTGAAACGCAGCCGTTGGGTTATGCTTCCGGCAGCTATGCCTGGCAGTTAACTGACAATGCTAAGTTTACACAGGGGGTGTCAGTATTTGGCGCAGAAGACACCACACTAAATTCGGAAACAGCCCTCAATGTCGCCATTAACGAACATTTTGGTCTAAAGGTGGGGTATAATTTAACGTGGAACTCGCAGCCGCCTGAATCAGCGCCGGAACATACCGATCGTCGCACTACGGTAACGCTTGGCTATAAGATGTAATATTGTACCGGGTTACGTTACGTAGCCCGGTTATTCCGTGGTGACGCCTCAGAAGAAGAAGGTGATGTCGCCGTTGATATAAGAATAGTCGTCTCCGGTGCGAAATTCCGACGTGACTTTGTTTAAGGAAAGAGAAAATGCGACGGGAGAATAGCCGACGGTAGCACCGACGCGATATTCATCCACGGTTTTATTAATATCCACCGTTTCCATTTTTGTTTGCAGCGTTTTCCCCTGTAACGTGTAGTTTTTATCAACTTCCCTGCGCTCAACGCCAGCAAATACCTTATAGATCAATCCCTCTTTTTGAGTGTGTATTAACCCTCGGCGGGACAGTAACCCAAACCCATTATCAGAGTTGAAGGTCTTATCATTTCCCAGCGCAACGGTTGCGCCGTACCCTAAATACTGGAAGAGATTGCCGCCGACAGCAGAGACTTCTGGATAGAAGCCCACATTGACGCCCAGAATATCAATAGCTGGCGTAAGGGAGACCATTCCTTTTGCCATGTAACCATAACGGTTTTCAATTTGATCCTGCCAGGCAGGGTATTTTTCTGCGCCTATTATTCGATGCGCCCGATTCTGAACCTCCTGACCGCCTGCGTCAGGACCAATAACGCCGATATCGGTACCTAAACGATAACGTAACCAATTGGTGGCTAATGAATTCCACTCCAGTCCGGTATGAAGAAAGGCGCTGAACGCGCGGTCGCCTTTGACGGCTTCAGGCTTTCTCTTATTGGCGCCTGATGGAGAATAAATATCTTGCGCGATATGAAAAGAGAGTTGACTGGCGTCAGTGAGATCGTGGCTGTAGCCTAAAAAGAGCCCGGCAGTATAATCACCCCGGTCTGCAGCCGGGTGCCCATAAAGGGCATTTAAGGATGGTTGAAATATACCTGCATCATCATTCGCCACTGAAATAGCAAGGCTACTGGCATTGGCCATTGTGGTCGTACTGAGTATGGCGGCAATCATCGTTGCGCAATAGCTGTATTTGTTCACTTTTTACCCCTGAATATGAAAGTGAATACTCTTATTTTTACAAAGTAATAAGTACAGCAGCATGATGCGCAGTGCTTATTAAACCTTTAAGAGCCTATCCCATTAGGGCTATTTTACTTGCCATTTTGGACCTGGGCAGTGCTCAAAATCCTCACGTACTACGTGTACGCTCCGGTTTTTGCGCGCTGTCCGTGTCCAAACTGGCTGCGCCAATAACGCCTGGTGGGATAGGCTCTAAATATAACTAAACTCCTGCCAGCAGCGAGTCATTGAGAGGATACGTTGCCTTAATGTTGAAAAATGGTGTTGAAAAACATGCGTCAGATATTATTGAATATCCATCTTTCATTCGCTATCTGAGTGCGAGAAATTATTGGCTTCACGATTATGCATATAATACGATGTTTTTTGGTATCAACATGAATATCATGTTGTATTCTTTTGAGCTCATTTTCTTTGAGGGCTTCGATGTTTATCTGTTATTAATTTTTACCGTGATAGTGTTGTCTTTAATGATGAGAGTATTTAACGATTGGTAGGGTAATATAACCAAATTATTACCATCCGAACTATTAGGGCGGTTATTATTAAGGAAGAAAAAATGAATAAAATCATTAATCTGCTAAAATTACTGCCCGTAGTATTATTAAGCGCATGTACTACATCGTATCCTCCCCAGGATACAACATCGGCACCCGAGTTACCCCATCGTAACGTAATCGCCCAGCAACCTGATAACTGTAGCGTTGGCTGTCCTCAAGGAGGAAGTCAACAAACAATTTATCGCCATGTCTATACGCTCAATAATAATAGCGCCACGAAATTTGCCAACTGGGTTGCCTATAGCGTGACAAAGACCAGCCAGGCAAGCGGTCGCCCGCGGAACTGGGCGCAGGACCCCGATTTACCGTCCTCGGATACGTTGGCCCCTTCGGCCTATAAAAATGCCCATACGCTATTAAAAGTCGACAGGGGACACCAGGCCCCGTTGGCAGGATTGGGCGGCGTTTCGGACTGGCCGTCGTTAAATTATTTATCGAATATTACGCCGCAGAAATCCGCCCTGAACCAGGGAGCATGGGCTGCACTGGAAAACCGGGTGCGCGAACTTGCCAAACAGGCTGATGTATCTGCAGTGCACGTAGTGACCGGCCCCCTTTTTGAGCGGCATATCGCCACATTGCCAGAAGATGCTGCGGTAGAAATTCCCAGCGGGTACTGGAAAGTTTTATTCACCGGAACGGCGCCGTCAAAAAGTGAAGGAAATTACGCTGCGTTTATTATGGATCAGAATACGCCCCGTTCGGCGAATTTTTGCGACTATCAGGTTACCGTGGAGGCTATCGAACATAATACGAAGCCAGTGCTGACGCTGTGGTCTGCCTTGCCTGAAGCGGTAGCCAGCGAGGTGAAAACAACAAAGGGGAGTCTGGCGCAGAAGTTAGGTTGTCGATGAGAAGCGCTATACGGCGCGTAGAAAGATAACGGAGAAATCCTGTCAAGGGTCTTGATTTGCTACAGAGTGATGCAATCTCCCTTTTTTTAGTGTTACCATCATCATGCCAGGCGAAAATAGCGATTTTCGTCTGTGTCGAAGGTTGTGCGCCAATTTAGCAATGGTTGGCTAGATGGATACACAACTCACTGTCAATAAATTCATTTTCTCTTTGTATGTGATCTTGCGTATGGGTCACCACTGCAAATAAGGATATAACATGCCTGTTATTACTCTTCCTGATGGCAGCCAACGCCATTATGACCACCCTGTAAGCCCGATGGATGTTGCTCTGGACATTGGTCCTGGCCTGGCGAAAGCCACCATTGCGGGCCGTGTGAATGGCGAGCTGGTTGATGCTTCCGATCTGATTGAAAATGATGCGACGCTTTCCATCATCACCGCAAAAGATGAAGAGGGTCTGGAGATCATTCGTCACTCTTGCGCGCATCTGTTAGGTCACGCTATCAAGCAACTTTGGCCGCACACGAAAATGGCGATCGGCCCGGTTGTCGACAACGGTTTTTACTATGACGTTGATCTTGACCGCACGCTAACTCAGGAAGATGTCGAAGCGCTCGAAAAGCGGATGCATGAGCTCGCCGAGAAAAATTACGACGTTATCAAGAAGAAAGTCAGCTGGCACGAAGCGCGTGAAACCTTCGTGAAGCGTGGTGAAAGCTACAAAGTTTCCATTCTTGATGAAAACATTGCTCATGATGACAAGCCAGGCTTGTACCATCATGAAGAATATGTCGACATGTGTCGTGGTCCGCACGTGCCGAATATGCGTTTCTGCCATCACTTTAAACTGATGAAAACTGCCGGCGCATACTGGCGCGGTGACAGCAATAATAAGATGTTGCAGCGTATTTACGGTACGGCATGGGCAGATAAAAAAGCCCTGAACGCTTATCTGCAGCGCCTGGAAGAGGCCGCAAAACGCGACCACCGTAAAATTGGTAAGCAGCTCGACCTGTATCATATGCAGGAAGAAGCGCCGGGCATGGTGTTCTGGCATAACGACGGCTGGACTATCTTCCGCGAGCTGGAGGTCTTTGTTCGTTCTAAACTCAAAGAGTACCAGTATCAAGAAGTTAAAGGCCCGTTCATGATGGACCGTGTGCTGTGGGAAAAAACCGGGCACTGGGACAACTATAAAGATGCGATGTTCACCACGTCCTCAGAAAACCGCGAATATTGCATCAAGCCGATGAACTGCCCGGGCCACGTTCAGATCTTTAACCAGGGTCTGAAATCCTATCGTGATTTGCCGCTGCGTATGGCGGAATTCGGTAGCTGCCACCGTAACGAGCCATCAGGCGCGCTGCATGGTCTGATGCGCGTACGCGGCTTTACGCAGGATGATGCGCATATCTTCTGCACCGAAGAGCAGATCCGCGATGAAGTTAACGCTTGTATTCGTATGGTCTACGATATGTACAGCACCTTTGGCTTCGAGAAGATCGTCGTCAAGCTTTCCACTCGTCCTGACAAGCGTATTGGCAGCGATGAGATGTGGGATCGTGCTGAGGCGGATCTGGCGGTTGCGCTGGAAGAAAATAATATCCCGTTTGAGTATCAACTGGGTGAAGGCGCATTCTACGGTCCGAAAATTGAATTTACCTTATATGACTGCCTCGATCGTGCATGGCAGTGCGGTACAGTACAGCTGGACTTCTCCTTACCGTCTCGTCTGAGCGCCTCCTATGTAGGCGAAGACAACGAGCGTAAGGTGCCGGTAATGATTCACCGTGCGATTCTTGGGTCGATGGAACGCTTCATCGGTATCCTGACCGAAGAGTTCGCTGGTTTCTTCCCGACATGGCTTGCGCCGGTTCAGGTAGTCGTGATGAATATTACCGATTCGCAGTCTGAATACGTTAACGAATTGACGCAGAAACTACAAAATGCGGGCATTCGTGTAAAAGCAGACTTGAGAAATGAGAAGATTGGCTTTAAAATCCGCGAGCACACTTTACGTCGTGTCCCTTATATGTTGGTCTGTGGTGATAAAGAGGTGGAAGCAGGCAAAGTTGCCGTTCGCACCCGCCGCGGTAAAGACCTGGGCAGTCTGGACGTAAATGACGTGATTGAGAAGCTGCAACAAGAGATTCGCAGCCGCAGTCTTCAACAACTGGAGGAATAAAGTATTAAAGGCGGAAAACGAGTTCAAACGGCGCGTCCGAATCGTATTAATAGCGAAATTCGCGCGCAAGAAGTTCGCTTAACAGGTCTGGAAGGCGAGCAGCTTGGTATTGTGAGTCTGAGAGAAGCTCTGGAAAAAGCTGAAGAAGCCGGAGTAGACTTAGTCGAAATCAGCCCTAACGCCGAGCCGCCGGTTTGTCGTATAATGGATTACGGCAAATTCCTCTATGAAAAGAGTAAGTCTTCTAAGGAACAGAAGAAAAAGCAAAAAGTTATCCAGGTGAAGGAAATTAAATTCCGTCCTGGGACAGATGAAGGCGACTATCAGGTAAAACTCCGCAGCCTGATTCGCTTTCTCGAAGAGGGCGATAAGGCCAAAATCACGCTGCGTTTCCGCGGCCGTGAGATGGCCCACCAGCAAATCGGTATGGAAGTGCTTAATCGCGTGAAAGACGATTTGCAAGAACTGGCAGTGGTCGAATCCTTCCCAACGAAGATCGAAGGCCGCCAGATGATCATGGTGCTTGCTCCTAAGAAGAAACAGTAAGGCCTTCAAGTAACAATTCTGTGAAGCCTTCGGGCTTCACAGGTTTTGTTCGCCTATGTTTCGTTTATTAACAATGCGAAGTGGAAGTTATTAAAATGCCAAAAATTAAGACCGTACGCGGTGCTGCTAAGCGCTTCAAAAAAACCGGTAAAGGTGGTTTTAAGCACAAGCACGCTAACCTGCGTCACATTCTGACCAAAAAAGCGACTAAACGTAAACGTCACCTGCGTCCGAAAGCCATGGTTTCTAAAGGCGATCTGGGCCTGGTTATCGCGTGCCTGCCGTACGCATAAGCCGTTAACGTTTTTAACTTTTTAATTAGAATAGATACAGGAGAGCACATATGGCTCGCGTAAAACGTGGTGTAATTGCACGCGCACGTCACAAGAAAATTTTGAAACAAGCCAAAGGCTACTACGGTGCGCGTTCTCGCGTATACCGCGTTGCCTTCCAGGCAGTTATCAAAGCTGGTCAGTATGCTTACCGTGACCGTCGTCAACGTAAGCGTCAGTTCCGTCAACTGTGGATTGCGCGTATCAACGCAGCAGCACGTCAGAACGGTATTTCTTACAGCAAATTCATCAACGGCCTGAAAAAAGCCTCTGTTGAAATCGACCGTAAGATCCTGGCTGATATCGCCGTATTCGACAAAGTCGCGTTCACCGCGCTGGTTGAAAAAGCGAAAGCAGCTCTGGCATAAGCCAGTGAAAAGAGGGAGCCTGGCTCCCTCTCTTTTATTTACTGTTCAGTGAGTTGACAATTGACCTGTAACCCTTTTCAATAAAGGATATTCGGTTTTACCACATAAGGTAACGCAAGCATGAACGCTGCTATTTTCCGTTTCTTTTTTTACTTTAGCACCTGATCCCAGGAGGCTAGCGCGTGAAAAACGAAACGAAAAACAGCGCAAAAAAGCCTCCTGATGGAGGCTTTTTTTGTATCTGAAATCGAGAGATTACGTCCAATGAACCGGTGTCTTCACCGACACAATGAGGAAAACCATGTCACATCTCGCAGAGCTGGTTGCCAATGCAGCGGCCGCCATTAACCAGGCGTCAGATGTTGCCGCGTTAGACAATGTACGCGTCGAATATTTGGGCAAGAAAGGGCATTTAACCCTTCAGATGACGACCCTACGCGATCTGCCGCCGGAAGAGCGTCCAGCAGCCGGGGCAGTCATTAACGCCGCGAAAGAGCAGGTACAACAGGCTCTTAACGCGCGTAAAGCCGAGCTGGAAAGCGCAGCGCTTAACGCCCGTCTGGCCGCTGAAACCATCGATATCTCCCTGCCGGGGCGCCGTATTGAGAACGGCGGTCTGCATCCGGTCACACGTACCATTGACCGTATTGAAAGTTTCTTCGGCGAGCTTGGTTTTACCGTGGCGACTGGCCCGGAAATCGAAGATGACTACCATAACTTCGATGCGTTAAACATTCCGGGTCATCATCCGGCCCGCGCCGATCATGATACCTTCTGGTTTGACGCGACCCGTCTGCTGCGGACCCAGACGTCTGGCGTCCAGATCCGGACGATGAAAGCGCAGCAACCGCCGATCCGTATTATTGCGCCGGGCCGTGTATACCGTAATGACTACGACCAGACGCATACTCCGATGTTCCATCAGATGGAAGGTCTGATTGTTGATACCAACATCAGCTTCACCAACCTCAAAGGTACGCTGCACGACTTCCTGCGTAATTTCTTTGAGGAGGATCTGCAGATTCGCTTCCGTCCTTCTTATTTTCCGTTTACCGAACCTTCTGCGGAAGTGGATGTGATGGGTAAAAACGGCAAATGGCTGGAAGTGCTGGGCTGCGGGATGGTGCATCCGAATGTGCTGCGTAATGTCGGTATCGATCCGGAAATCTATTCTGGCTTCGCTTTTGGTATGGGGATGGAACGTCTGACCATGTTGCGTTACGGCGTCACCGACCTGCGTTCATTCTTCGAAAACGATCTGCGTTTCCTCAAACAGTTTAAATAAAGGCAGGATAAAACAATGAAATTCAGCGAACTGTGGTTACGCGAGTGGGTTAACCCGGCAATTGATAGCGATGCGTTGGCTAACCAGATTACGATGGCTGGCCTGGAAGTAGACGGCGTTGAGCCGGTCGCGGGAAGCTTCAATGGCGTTGTGGTTGGGGAAGTGGTTGAGTGCGCCCAGCATCCGAACGCTGACAAATTGCGTGTAACGAAAGTCAACGTTGGCGGAGAACGCCTGTTGGATATCGTCTGCGGCGCGCCAAACTGTCGTCAGGGGCTGAAAGTAGCGGTGGCCACCATTGGCGCCATCCTGCCGGGCGATTTCAAAATTAAAGCGGCGAAACTGCGCGGCGAACCGTCTGAAGGGATGCTGTGCTCCTTCTCCGAACTGGGGATTTCCGACGATCACAGCGGCATTATCGAACTGCCGGCGGATGCGCCGCTGGGTACCGATATCCGTGAATACCTGAAGCTTGACGACAATACCATCGAAATTAGCGTCACGCCGAACCGTGCGGATTGCTTAGGTATCATCGGCGTTGCGCGTGATGTGGCGGTACTGAACAAAGCGCCGCTCCAGGAGCCTGAAATGGCGCCGGTTACGGCAACCATCAGCGATACGCTGCCGATTACAGTAGAGGCCGCTGATGCGTGTCCACGCTATCTTGGCCGGGTGGTAAAAGGCATCAATGTTAACGCGCCGACGCCGCTGTGGATGAAAGAGAAACTGCGTCGCTGCGGTATTCGCTCCATCGATGCGGTGGTTGACGTCACGAACTATGTGCTGCTCGAACTGGGTCAGCCAATGCATGCTTTCGATAAAGATCGCATTGATGGCGGTATTGTCGTGCGGATGGCAAAAGAGGGTGAAACCGTCGTCCTGCTGGACGGTAGCGAAGCGACGTTAAATGCGGACACGCTGGTGATCGCCGATCACCATAAGGCGCTGGGGATAGCCGGTATTTTTGGCGGCGAACATTCCGGCGTGAATGGCGAAACGCAAAATGTGCTGCTGGAGTGTGCGTACTTTAATCCGCTGTCTATCACCGGTCGCGCTCGCCGCCACGGTCTGCATACCGATGCATCTCATCGCTACGAGCGCGGGGTGGACCCGGCGCTGCAATATAAAGCGATAGAGCGCGCTACTCGTCTGCTTCTTGATATCTGTGGCGGTGATGCGGGTCCGATAATTGATGTGAGCAACGAAGCAACGTTGCCGAAACGCGCCACCATTACGCTGCGTCGCAGTAAACTGGATCGCCTGATCGGGCATCATATTACGGATGAGCAGGTCAGTGATATTCTGCGTCGTCTGGGCTGTGAAGTGACCGAAGGACAGGACGAGTGGAAAGCCGTGGCGCCGACCTGGCGTTTCGATATGGAAATTGAAGAAGATCTGGTGGAAGAGGTGGCCCGCGTTTACGGCTATAACAATATTCCGGACGAGCCAATCCAGGCCGGTTTAATCATGGGGACGCACCGTGAAGCCGATCTGTCGTTGAAGCGGGTTAAAACCATGCTGAACGACAAAGGCTATCAGGAAGTGATTACCTATAGCTTTGTCGATCCTAAAGTACAACAGCTCATCCATCCAGGCGCAGAAGCGCTGCTGCTGCCAAACCCTATCTCCGTTGAGATGTCGGCGATGCGTCTGTCTCTGTGGAGCGGATTGTTGGCGACGGTGGTCTATAACCAAAACCGTCAGCAGAATCGCGTGCGTATTTTTGAAACCGGTTTACGTTTCGTTCCGGATACACAAGCCAATCTGGGTATTCGACAGGATCTGATGCTGGCTGGCGTGATTTGCGGCAACCGCTATGATGAGCACTGGAACCTGGCAAAAGAGACCGTTGATTTCTATGATTTGAAAGGCGATCTGGAAGCGGTATTGGATTTAACCGGCAAACTGGGTGATATCCAGTTTAAGGCGGAGATGAATCCGGCTCTGCATCCGGGACAGTCGGCAGCGATTTATCTGAAAGATGAACGTATTGGTTTTATTGGGGTTGTTCATCCTGAACTGGAACGTAAACTGGATCTGAATGGTCGTACGCTGGTGTTTGAACTGGAATGGAATAAGCTCGCAGACCGTATCGTGCCGCAGGCGCGGGAGATTTCACGCTTCCCGGCCAACCGTCGCGATATTGCGGTTGTTGTTGCAGAAAACGTTCCCGCAGCGGATATTTTATCCGAATGTAAGAAAGTTGGCGTAAATCAGGTAGTTGGCGTAAACTTATTTGACGTGTACCGCGGTAAGGGTGTTGCGGAGGGTTATAAGAGCCTCGCTATCAGCCTGATCCTTCAGGATACCAACCGTACACTCGAAGAAGAGGAGATTGCCGCTACCGTCGCCAAATGTGTAGAGGCATTAAAAGAGCGATTCCAGGCATCATTGAGGGATTGAACCTATGGCGCTTACAAAAGCTGAAATGTCAGAATATCTGTTTGATAAGCTTGGGCTTAGCAAGCGGGATGCCAAAGAACTGGTTGAACTGTTTTTCGAAGAGATCCGTCGTGCTCTGGAAAACGGTGAGCAGGTGAAACTCTCTGGTTTTGGTAACTTCGATCTGCGTGATAAAAATCAACGTCCGGGGCGTAACCCGAAAACGGGTGAAGATATTCCTATTACAGCACGGCGCGTGGTGACCTTCAGACCCGGGCAGAAGTTAAAGAGCCGGGTCGAAAACGCTTCGCCCAAAGAAGAGTAATCAGATCCAGGCATAACATCCATCAGGGTGTATTGCGGCAGATACGCTGCCATCCCGAAAGTAGATCAGCGGGATGACAGCGTATCTGTCAGTCTGAAAGATGACTCGTATAACTAAAAAGGCCGCATTGCGGCCTTTTTTCTTTCAAGTAGAGGATACCCACCGTAAAATCACGCTACCTCTTTTCAGCTGAATGGATAACATGCTGACTTTTGCCCGCCAACAACAGCGACGAAACGTTCGCTGGCTTCTGAGCCTGTCACTGCTGATGCTACTGGCTACACTTCTGAGCTTATGCGCAGGCGAACAGTGGATTACCCCCGGTGACTGGTTAAGCGCCCGGGGGGAACTGTTTGTCTGGCAAATCCGCCTTCCCCGCACGCTTGCGGTATTGCTGGTTGGCGCTGCGCTGGCGCTATCTGGCACCGTGATGCAGGCGCTGTTTGAAAACCCACTTGCTGAACCGGGCCTGCTCGGCGTTTCGAATGGGGCCGGTGTTGGGCTTATTGCCGCCGTCTTACTGGGGCAGGGGCAACTGCCAGGATGGGCGCTGGGACTGTGCGCTATAGCTGGCGCGCTCACTATTACGTTAATCCTGCTGCGTTTTGCGCGCCGCCATCTCTCTACCAGCCGCTTGTTGTTGGCGGGCGTCGCGCTGGGCATTATCTGTAGCGCGCTGATGACGTGGGCTATCTATTTTTCCACCTCTTTCGATCTGCGGCAATTAATGTACTGGATGATGGGAGGATTCGGCGGCGTTGACTGGCAGCAGAGCTGGCTAATGATTGCGCTCATCCCGGTACTGATCTGGATATGTTGCCAGTCGCAACCGCTGAATATGCTGGCGCTAGGGGAAACCTCGGCGCGGCAGCTTGGCCTGCCGCTGTGGTTCTGGCGCAATTTGTTGGTCGTCGCCACCGGCTGGATGGTGGGCGTCAGCGTGGCGATGGCGGGGGCGATTGGTTTTATCGGTCTGGTTATTCCGCACATCCTGCGCTTATGTGGTTTAACCGATCACCGGGTTTTACTTCCCGGCTGCGCGCTGGCCGGGGCTATCGCCCTGCTATTGGCTGATGTGGTCGCCCGACTGGCGCTGGCGTCGGCTGAACTGCCTATCGGGGTGGTTACCGCCACATTGGGGGCGCCAGTGTTTATCTGGCTGCTGCTCAAATCCGCGCGTTAGCGCATTGGTAAACAACTGCTTTCATCATTCGCAGTCTATGATTAAAGGCTAACGATGAAACCCGCTATTCTACCGACATCAGGGAGACACCATGCAAAACTCGCTTCTTAATACTCACGTTACGACGATTGATGGAGAAGTCACCACTCTTGAGAAATACGCCGGAAAAGTGCTGCTCATTGTAAACGTCGCCTCCAGATGTGGTCTGACGCCGCAATATGAACAGCTGGAAAATATCCAGAAGGCGTGGGCAGATCAGGGGTTTATCGTGTTGGGTTTTCCCTGCAACCAGTTTATGGGGCAGGAGCCAGGCAGCGAAGAGGAGATTAAAACCTATTGCGCCAGCACCTGGGGCGTCACGTTCCCGATGTTCAGTAAAATTGATGTGAATGGCGACGCGCGCCATCCGCTGTATCAAAAACTGATTGCCGCTGCGCCAACGGCAGTCGCGCCGGAGAAGAGCGGCTTTTACGAACGGATGGTAAGCAAAGGGCGTACGCCACTCTATCCGGATGATATTCTGTGGAATTTTGAAAAATTTTTGGTAGGCCGGGATGGTCAGGTAGTACAGCGTTTTTCGCCGGATATGACGCCTGAAGATCCTATTGTGATGGAAAGCATAAAAATCGCGTTGGCAAAATAATGTCTCAATTGATGCAATTAAAGGACGTCGCCGAGAGCACCCGCCTGGGGCCGCTTTCCGGCGAAGTAAGCGCAGGAGAGATCCTTCATCTTGTCGGGCCGAACGGCGCCGGGAAAAGCACGCTACTGGCGCGTATGGCGGGGTTAACCTCCGGCGAGGGGAGCATCAGGTTTGGCGGAGCGCCGCTGGAGGCATGGGCGACGGCAACGCTTGCCCAACACCGCGCTTATCTTGCGCAACAGCAAAATCCGCCGTTCGCCATGCCGGTCTGGCATTACCTGACATTGCATCAACCTGATAAAACGCGAACCGGGCAGCTTAACGAGGTGGCCGATATGCTTGGATTGGGCGACAAACTGGGGCGAAGCGTGAATCAGCTTTCCGGTGGCGAGTGGCAGCGCGTTCGCCTTGCTGCCGTTGTACTACAAATTCATCCCGACGCTAATCCGGTCGGTCAATTATTGCTGCTTGATGAGCCGATGAACAGTCTCGATGTTGCGCAACAAAACGCTCTGGATCGGGTATTACATCATTTATGTCAGGCAGGAATTGCGATTGTGATGAGTAGCCATGATCTGAACCACACGCTGCGCCATGCGCATAAAGCCTGGTTACTAAAGCGCGGTAAACTCATTGCCTGCGGCCGCCGGGAAGAGGTGCTCACCCCCTCTTATCTGGCGCAAGCCTACGGTCTGTGCTTTCGACGACTCGACGTCGAGGGGCATCCAATGCTCATTTCGGCCACTTAAGTAAAATCGTTTCTTGAAAAGCAGGTAATTTCGACGCTAAATTAATACCAAAATAAAAACAGAGGATTGTTGCGGCATGCGTTTTTGGCTTCTTGTTATCACAGCATTGTTCCTGGCAGGATGCAGTACTCATCGGGCACCGGCGCCAAATGCCAGATTATCAGACTCCATTACCGTCATTGCGGGTCTGAACGATCAGTTGCAGTCCTGGCGCGGTACGCCATACCGCTACGGCGGCATGAGTCGTAGAGGCGTGGACTGTTCCGGCTTTGTGGTAGTCACTATGCGCGACAAGTTTGATTTGCAGTTGCCTCGTGATACGCGTGAACAATCAAAAATCGGCACCAGAATCGATAAAGATGAATTGCTGCCCGGAGATTTGGTTTTCTTTAAAACCGGTTCGGGCGAAAGTGGTTTACATGTTGGTATTTACGATACAAATAATGAGTTTATTCATGCCTCTACCAGTCGTGGCGTGATGCGTTCATCGCTGGATAATGTGTACTGGCGAAAAAACTTCTGGCAGGCACGGCGAATTTAACCCCGCAGACGATATAAATTTTATAGTCTATTTTTAACATATCGCCGGTTGAACTTATGACATCTGTTGTCATCATATATAATGATATAACCGTAGCATTTACAAACGTACTTTTATTAAAAACGGGCGTGCTCACGCCCTGTTAAAAGTACAACATTGGATATTGGTTTATAATCAGAGTAAGTTAAAAAAAGGAACCGGTTCACCGGTAAACAAGAAAAATGATGACGCTTCAATTAGTATCTGAAGTTACGTCTGTTTCCGTCCGTAGTGACTGGATGGCGAATAGCGTCCTAACCATGGGACTGGCGTAATGATTGCTTCACTTGATGAGCTTTACCATTCCGAACTCTTTTTCCTTCCCGTCATGGATGAAAACGCTCGGCTTGTTGGTTTAGAGATTATTGCAACGTTTGCCGCTGAAGACGGCGCCGTGCGGATGCCGACTGAGTTGGTAGCGCCTCGCCTTTCGGTGGAGGAACAATACTGTCTGTTTGTTGAAAAACTGGCGTTGTTAGAAACCTGTCAGCACTTTTTTATTCAGCATAAACTTATTGCATGGCTTAATTTACCGCCTGCAATTAGTGACTTATTATTATTAGATAGCGAACTTTTTTCCCAGGCAGCGCGCTTTCCGTTTCTTGAATTAGCTATAAATGAGAATTATCCTGGGTTAAACCAGGGCAAAAACAATGAAACGTTAGCTAATCTGGCAATGCATTTTCCATTAATGCTGGCAAATTTTGGGGCAGGCGAGGCATCGACTAAAGCTATTTTCGATGGGCTTTTCAAACGAGTCATGTTGGATAAAAATTTTATTCAGCAGCGAGCTGAAATGATCTCATTCGAACCATTCATGCACGCTATTGTTGCCCAGATCTCCTCCAGCTGCGAGTCGCTGATGATTGCCGGTATTGATACTGAGGCGATGTTTGCGCGCGCAGCGCCATTGGGGTTTAGCGCATTCCAGGGCGGACTATGGCCTTCGGTGCCGGTAAGCCAGCTCATTAAACTCGTTCAGCGATAACCTTTCTGTTTGCCGGTGTTTAACCGGTGATTAACCGTCTACACTGAAGACAGGAGGCCCTATGACCCTGTCTTTTACTGCCCGTTGGCGCGATGAATTGCCAGCAACGTATACCGCGCTTTTACCCACACCGTTAAAAAATGCGCGACTGATTTGGTATAACGACGAACTGGCGCAGCAGTTAGCCATTCCCGCGTCGTTATTTGACGCTACTAATGGCGCTGGCGTTTGGGGCGGCGAAACCTTATTACCCGGTATGTCGCCTGTCGCGCAGGTATATAGCGGGCATCAGTTCGGCGTCTGGGCGGGGCAACTCGGCGACGGACGCGGTATTTTGCTGGGCGAACAGCTCCTGGCGGATGGCTCGACCCTCGACTGGCATCTGAAAGGCGCCGGATTAACACCCTATTCGCGAATGGGGGATGGGCGCGCCGTCCTGCGTTCAACCATACGAGAAAGTCTTGCCAGCGAAGCCATGCATTATCTGGGTATTCCCACGACGCGCGCGTTATCTATCGTAGCCAGCGATACGCCGGTTCAGCGAGAGACGCAGGAAACGGGCGCGATGTTAATGCGTCTGGCGCAAAGTCATATGCGTTTTGGTCATTTCGAACATTTCTATTACCGCCGTGAGCCGGAAAAAGTTCAGCAACTGGCTGATTTCGCTATTCGTCATTACTGGCCGCAATGGCAGGATGTCCCGGAAAAATATGCTTTGTGGTTTGAAGAGGTGGCGGCGCGTACCGGAAGACTCATCGCCGAGTGGCAAACCGTCGGTTTTTCGCACGGCGTTATGAATACGGATAACATGTCGATTCTGGGGCTGACCATCGACTATGGTCCCTTTGGTTTTCTCGATGACTACGATCCCGGCTTCATTGGTAACCATTCCGATCATCAGGGACGTTACCGCTTCGATAATCAACCGTCGGTGGCGCTGTGGAATTTACAACGTCTGGCGCAGACGTTAACCCCTTTTATTGAGATCGACGCGTTAAACAGAGCGCTGGATCGCTACCAGGACGCGTTGTTAACGCACTATGGGCAGCGAATGCGCCAGAAGCTGGGCTTCTTTACCGAGCAAAAAGACGATAACGCTTTACTGAATGAATTGTTTAGTCTGATGGCGCGCGAAGGGAGTGACTATACCCGTACATTTCGGATGTTAAGCCATACGGAGCAACAGAGCGCTTCCTCGCCGTTGCGGGATACGTTTATCGATCGCGCGGCGTTCGATGCCTGGTTCGACCGCTACCGGGCGCGATTGCGCACAGAGGCGGTTGATGACGCGCTGCGCCAGCAGCAGATGCAACGCGTGAATCCTGCGATTGTGTTGCGCAACTGGCTGGCGCAACGCGCGATAGATGCGGCTGAACAGGGAGACATGGCAGAACTGCATCGGTTGCATGAAGTTTTACGTCAACCTTTTACCGATCGAGATGATGACTATGCCAGCCGACCACCGGAGTGGGGAAAGCGGCTGGAGGTCAGTTGTTCAAGTTAGCCTGACGCCAGTAGCATCGTCTGCTGGCGCAGCGTTATTTGGTTAACAGTAGCTTCCCGGCCTGAGTTTTGCGCAACAGATACTCCTGACCGTTGTGATCGATAATGACTTTGCCGTCCGGACCTAATAGCGCCTGACTGTTGACGCGCCGTTCAGCGGCAGGGAGAAGCGTTTCATTGTCTATTTCCTTAGGGTGAGGCAGCTCGGTGTTATCCATACGCGACATGTTATTTATTAATAATCAAACTCACAATGATTATTATTATCAATAATTAATGCGATAACAGCAAGTGCTAATTCTGTGGAGTGATATATGCGCGCGTAGAGAAAAGGGCGGGTAACGCATCGAAGAAACGCCCATCCCGACAGGATGGGCGAGCTATTAAAAGCGGCTGTCTACCGCTGCGGCAAGTTTTTCCAACAAAACTTCCGTATCTTCCCAGTTCAGGCAGGGATCGGTAATGGACTGACCATAGATTAATGGTTGACCGCTGATAATTTTTTGCGTGCCTTCCCGTAAAAAACTCTCGGCCATAATCCCGGCAATTGCCGTGGAGCCATTACGAATCTGCTGGCAAATATCATCACATACCTCCAACTGGCGGCGATGCTGTTTTTGACAGTTGCCGTGGCTGAAGTCGACGACCAGATGTTCCGGCAGATCAAATTCATGCAACGTGTCGCAGGCGGCGGCAATATCTTCAGCGTGGTAGTTCGGTTTTTTACCGCCGCGCATGATGATGTGCCCATACGGGTTGCCACTCGTCTGGTAGATGGTCATCTGTCCGTCTTTATCCGGCGAGAGAAACATATGGCTGGCGCGGGAGGCGCGAATAGCGTCAACGGCAATGCGAGTATTGCCATCCGTACCATTTTTAAAGCCGACCGGACAAGAGAGTGCGGAAGCCATTTCCCGATGGATTTGGCTTTCGGTGGTACGCGCGCCAATCGCTCCCCAACTGATCAGATCGGCAATAAACTGGCCGGTGACCATATCAAGAAATTCTGTGGCGGTCGGTACTCCCAGTTCGTTCACCTGCAATAGCAAGCGACGCGCCAGTTCAAGCCCATAATTGACGCGGTAACTTCCATTCAAGTCGGGATCGGAAATCAGGCCTTTCCATCCCACAACGGTGCGCGGTTTTTCAAAATAGGTGCGCATGACGATTTCCAGACGCGCCTGATGCTTTTGGCGTTGTGCCTGGAGCTGCGTCGCGTATTCCATGGCAGCATTCAGATCGTGAATCGAACAGGGGCCAATGACGACCAGTAGCCGTGGATCTTCACCATTTAAAATCTTTTCTATCCGGCGTCGGGAGTCGGTAACGTGACTGGCGACGGAGGACGATACAGGATACCGCTGCGCGAGTTCGGTCGGTGTTACCAGGCTGTCGATACGCGCAGTACGGAGTTCGTCGGTTCTGTTCATTACAAGTCTCAGAAATTTGTTGCTTCAACGGCAGGACTACCGGGAAGTGATGGGCATCACGATAAACCAATCCCTGCTGATTTCAAGTGCGAGGCGTGTCACACCTCGCAGGCAGAACGGCATGATAACAAAAACCAACCCATTAAACTAGTTTGCTAGTACATCCTGCGGTTAAGCCCCATAATGTCGAGAATTTTGGTGGCTATCTCTTCAACGGAATAATTGGTGCTGTTCAGGCAGGGGATCTGATTCTTACGATACAGCGCTTCGACCTCCGCCACTTCCATGCGGCACTGACGCAACGAGGCATAGCGACTGTTTTCACGGCGTTCTTCGCGAATTGCCGCCAGGCGTTCAGGGTCAATTGTCAGGCCGAACAGTTTATGTTGTAGCGGTTTTAACGATGTGGGCAGCGTCAAATTATCCATATCATCGGCGATGAAAGGGTAGTTAGCCGCACGAATACCGAATTGCATTGCCAGATAGAGGCTGGTGGGCGTTTTTCCACAGCGCGAAACGCCAAGTAAAATGACCTGAGCCTGATCGAGGTTGCGCAATGAAATGCCATCATCATGCGCCAGGGTATAATCGATAGCGGCAATACGCGCGTCATACTTGTTCAGGTTACCCGGATTAAGCCCATGAGTACGATGAGCGATCGGCGTCGGATCCAGTTTCATCTCCTGCTGAAGCGGCGCCACCAGCGCCTGGACGATATCCTGGCAGAAACCTTCGCTCTGTAAGATGATGGCGCGAATTTCAGGTAAAACAATCGAGTAAAACACCAACGGGCGAACGCCGGTTTGCTGATAAATGGCGTCAATTTGGTCTTTGACGGCGCGGGCGCGACTTTCGTTTTCCACGAATGGCAGCGTGATGCTGCTGATCGTCACCGGAAACTGCGACATAACCGCGTGACCCAGGACCTCGGCGGTGATGGCGGTACCATCAGAAATATAGAAAACATGGCGATCAACAACACTATCCATTCTGTTCATCCTGAAGAGTAAACATAATTATCTGAAAGCATAAATTAAAAGTAACGGGAAACGTATAACTTGTCGCTTATTTTATAAAATGACAGACACTTTTTATAATTAATGAAAAGTGTGTTTCATTTCCTGGAAACGCAGTTTATACCGGGGGTTATTAAGGGAATGCCGTGCTATGCGCGGGTTTGCGCAACTACGTAAACAATCTGAAAAAATGAAAAAATAAATTTGCTTGAACGATTCACCGTTTTTTTCGCGGGTTTAAGTATGCCAGGATAAATACGCAACTATGTGTTTCTTAAACTCGTTCATTTATCACAAAAGGATTGTTCGATGTCCAACAATGGCTCGTCACCGCTGGTGCTTTGGTATAACCAACTCGGCATGAATGATGTAGACAGAGTTGGGGGCAAAAATGCCTCCCTGGGTGAAATGATTACTAACCTTTCCGGCATGGGCGTATCCGTTCCGAATGGTTTTGCAACCACTGCCGATGCGTTTAACCAGTTTTTGGATCAAAGCGGCGTAAACCAGCGCATTTATGAGCTGCTGGATAAGACAGATATTGATGATGTCTCCCAGCTGGCGAAAGCGGGCGCGCAGATCCGCCAGTGGATTATCGACACTCCTTTCCAGCCGGAGCTGGAAAACGCCATCCGCGATGCCTATGCACAGCTTTCGTCGGATGATGAAAATGCCTCTTTTGCCGTGCGTTCCTCCGCCACGGCGGAAGATATGCCAGATGCTTCGTTTGCGGGTCAACAGGAAACGTTTCTTAACGTTCAGGGCTTCGACGCGGTGCTGGTGGCAGTGAAACACGTATTTGCTTCTCTGTTTAACGATCGCGCCATCTCTTATCGCGTTCACCAGGGATATGATCATCGCGGCGTAGCGCTTTCCGCTGGCGTGCAGCGGATGGTTCGCTCCGATCTCGCCTCGTCAGGGGTGATGTTCTCTATCGATACCGAATCCGGCTTTGACCAGGTGGTCTTTATCACCTCGGCATGGGGACTGGGTGAAATGGTGGTGCAGGGCGCGGTTAACCCGGATGAATTTTATGTCCATAAGCCAACCCTGGCGGCAGGCCGTCCGGCCATCGTACGCCGCACCATGGGGTCGAAAAAAATCCGCATGGTTTACGCCGCCACCCAGGAGCACGGCAAGCAAGTGAAGATTGAGGATGTGCCGCAGGAACAGCGCGACATTTTCTCGCTCACCAACGAAGAAGTGCAGGAACTGGCTAAACAAGCGGTGCAGATTGAGCAGCACTATGGTCGTCCGATGGATATCGAATGGGCGAAAGACGGTCATACCGGTAAGCTCTTTATTGTGCAGGCACGTCCGGAAACCGTGCGCTCCCGTGGCCAGGTGATGGAGCGTTATACGCTACATGCGCAAGGGAAAATCATTGCCGAAGGTCGCGCCATTGGGCATCGTATCGGCGCAGGTACGGTAAAAGTTATTCACGATATTGGCGAAATGAACCGTATTGAGCCTGGCGATGTGCTTGTCACCGATATGACCGACCCGGACTGGGAACCGATCATGAAAAAAGCGGCGGCGATTGTCACTAACCGTGGCGGGCGCACCTGTCACGCGGCGATTATCGCCCGCGAATTGGGCATTCCGGCGGTAGTCGGCTGCGGCGACGCCACCGAACGCATGAAAGATGGCGAAAAAGTAACCGTCTCCTGTGCGGAAGGTGATACCGGTTATGTGTATGCCGACATGCTGGATTTCAGCGTAAAAAGCTCCAGCGTAGATACCATGCCAGAGCTACCGCTGAAGGTCATGATGAACGTCGGCAACCCGGACAGGGCATTTGACTTTGCCTGCCTGCCGAATGAAGGTGTAGGTCTGGCGCGACTGGAATTCATCATTAACCGTATGATTGGCGTTCACCCGCGTGCGCTGCTGGAGTTTGACGACCAGGATGCCGCGCTGCAAAACGACATTCGTGAGATGATGAAAGGGTTTGACTCGCCGCGTGAATTTTACGTTGGTCGACTGACGGAAGGGATCGCGACGTTAGGCGCCGCCTTCTACCCGAAACGCGTCATCGTTCGCCTGTCTGACTTTAAGTCCAACGAATACGCCAACCTGGTCGGCGGCGAACGCTATGAGCCGCATGAAGAAAACCCGATGCTGGGCTTCCGCGGCGCGGGCCGTTACGTCGCAGAAAGTTTCCGCGATTGTTTTGCGCTGGAATGTGAAGCGGTGAAACGCGTGCGCAACGATATGGGCCTTACCAACGTCGAAATCATGATCCCGTTCGTGCGGACGGTTGATCAGGCGAAAGCGGTCATCGAAGAGCTGGCGCGTCAGGGGCTCAAACGCGGCGAGAACGGGCTGAAGATCATCATGATGTGCGAGATCCCGTCCAATGCCTTGCTGGCTGAACAGTTCCTCGAATATTTTGATGGATTCTCGATTGGTTCTAACGACATGACGCAGCTGGCGCTGGGGCTGGATCGCGATTCCGGCGTGGTGTCTGAACTGTTTGACGAGCGTAACGACGCGGTGAAAGCGCTGCTGTCGATGGCGATCCGCGCGGCGAAAAAACAGGGCAAATATGTTGGAATTTGCGGTCAGGGTCCGTCCGACCATGAAGACTTTGCTGCCTGGCTGATGGAAGAGGGGATCGACAGTCTGTCGCTGAACCCGGACACCGTGGTTCAGACCTGGCTGAGTCTGGCTGAACTGAACAAGTAACATCATGCTTTATCCGGCCTATTCAACGTAGGCCGGATAAGATGCGTTAGTATCGCCATCCGGCGCTTTATCCTGTAACACTCTCCATGCTCAAACGTTTAATAATATCCTGACGAAGCTGGTATTTTTGTACCTTGCCGGACGCCGTGCGTGGTAATTTTTCTACAACCACAATGTGCTCCGGGTATTTGTATTTTGCCACCCGCTTGCGGCTAAAAAAGGCGACGACAGATTCCAGCGACAGCGAATGGTGTGGGGGTTTGAGTACCACGTAAGCGCACGATCTTTCACCTAACCGTTCGTCTGGCATCGCGACAACGCAAGCATCATGAATGCGTGGATGCTGCAATAAAATATCCTCCACCTCGCGACTGCTGATATTTTCACCTCCACGTATAATAATATCCTTTTTGCGCCCGGTAATTTTGATATAACCGTCTTCATCCATGCGGCAGAGGTCGCCGCTGTAATACCAGCCCTCATTATCCAGTGCGCGGGCGGTAAGTTCCGGTTCGTCCAGGTATCCCATAAAAACGTTCGGCCCGCGCGAGGCTTCTTCGCCTTCGTGGCCTGCTGGAAGCGTATTGCGATCTTCATCCACGATTTTAATTTCTACACCGGTGGCGGCATAACCATCGGTGTTCATCATGCGTGAAGTCGAATCACCCAGATTAACCATCGAGTGTGGAGAACTTTCTGTAGAACCGTAAATACTCAATAATTTGATACCGCGCCGCTGGCAGTCGCGGGCAACCTTCCGGGGAATAGTCGTGCCGCCACATAAGAAGAATCGCAGTGAGGAGAGGTCAGCAGGCTGTTGCTCAACGGCACAAAGCAGATCGTAAATAAACGGCGTCGCGCCTGACATACAGGTACAGCGTTGCTGCGCTAATAAGGTAAGGCAGGCTTCTGGGGTAAAGATGTCCAGCAATACGCTACGCGCACCGATCAAAAAGGGCGCGGTGACGCCGTGTAAAAATCCGGTGGCGTGGCCCAGTGGCGCAGGCATCAGGAACACATCTTGCCAGGTTAAATTTAACCGCGCGCAATACGCCCGTTCGCTGGCAAGAATATTATTGTGGGTCAACATCACCCCTTTCGGCATTCCTTCTGTGCCGGAGGTAAACAGCACTGCCGCCAGTTCATCACCGTGAACGTTAATGTCTGACTGCAACGGTTCGCTGCGGTCGATGATTTGACTAAGCGCAAGCGCTGTGGTGGCAGGCGCCAGTTTATCCACGCCGACAATATGCGTCAGATGGCGCAGTTGATTTTGTAGCGGAAGGATAAGATCGACCGGACGATTTTGTTTGAACACGGTGGGGGCGAAGAATATTTTAGCCTGACATTTGTTCAGCACCCAAACCAGCTCTGCTTCTCGCCAGGCGGGAAGTAGCGGGACAGATACCGCGCCCGTTTTCAGGCAGGCCAGGTAAATGAGGGTAAACTCACACCAGCCCGGAAGCTGAAAGGCCACGCGATCGCCCGGTTGAATCCCCTGAGACAGTAACCAGTTTGCCAGGCGGCTTGCCGCGCAGTCGAGCGCGGCGTAGGTCCAGGACGCGCCATGATTATCGACCACGGCGATTTTATCGGGTACGGCGCGTGCGGTTTGCCGCCAGTAGTCGCCCAGTGAAGCATCGCCCCAGTAGCCGGACTCGCGATAGGTTTTCCGCCGCGCGGCGTCAAACGTTAATGTAACACTCATTGACTTGTTCTCTATTAATACAAATGACGTAATCTCCGGGGGGGCAAGCCGAATAAGACGCCGTAGCGTCGTTATCCGGTGTTTCAGAGCGTCAGCCGTAGCGAAACTCAACGCCGAACGTTCCCGCCGGGTATTCCCATTTTTCGAGAAGAGTATTGCCGCAGAGAACCCTGCAGGTTCCGCATTCCAGGCAGCCCGCGGAGTCAAAATGAATATTTCCCGCATCGTCCAGCTTATAGAGTCCGGCAGGGCAGGCTTTTATTAATTTATTAAACTCCTGCATGTCAGGCGAGGATCGCAAAATGATATGTGGGTGTCCTTCATCTACGTAAAATTTATTTACGCCCAATTTGACGTCAACATTCACCTTATTGTCCGAACTCATAATGCCGTAGCCCCTTTTATGCCGTCTTTTAATAGATTCACCAGTCCAATTTTTTTCGCATGTGACAGGATAGTTTTACGCAACGGTGGGATTGGACCGCCATCAACGGTGAACAGATCACCCACAATGTTTGCCGCCATTCGCGGGTACTCGGTAAAAAGCCGTGGGTTTTCCATTAATCCGGGGAGTTTGCGGAAATGCCGCATATCGCGTAACACGCCGTTTTTCTCCAGCGCGCGTTTGTAACCGGCAAGACTCGCGGCGGAAAAATCTTGCCGCGCTTTAGCGTCAATGGCGGTTTGAGCGGCCGCTTGCGCGGACGCGATGGCTAAATCCATGCCGCGGACGGTATAGCCGAGATTCAGACAAAGACCGGCGGCGTCGCCGACAATCATCACGCCGTCATTTGCCAGCTCCGGCATCATTGCTATGCCGCCTTCGGGCACCATATGAGCGGAGTATTCGAGCAGCGTTCCCCCCTGAATCAAAGGGCGTATTACCGGATGCTGTTTAAAATCTTCCAGCATTTGCGGTACGCTTTTGGTCGCGTGAGCAATGTCGCCCAGTCCACATACCAGCCCCAGAGAAACCGAATCGCGGTTGGTATAAAGAAACCCGCCGCCCATGAGCCCGTTGGAGGGCGCGCCAGCGAATAACCAGGCGGCACCTTCATGGGACGCCAGATTAAAGCGCTCTTCAATAAGTGCCGGAGAGAGCCCAATCAACTCTTTTACGCCGACGGCATAGTGATGCGCAGAAGAGACAGGCACCATGTCCAGTGAACGGCCCAGCATGGAATTCACGCCGTCCGCGAGAATCACAATATTCGCATCCAGAATATCATCCCCGGCCTGAACGCCAGTGACGCGATTGCCTTCACGTACCAGAGCGTCGACCCGTACACCTGGGATAAACTGCGCGCCAGCCTGTTCTGCCTGCGCCATTAACCACGGGTCCAGTTTGTTGCGCAGTACGGTATATGACGTAAGGGGCGGAGTAGGGGGCGCGCGGTGAAAATCAAGTGTGACGGCGCTTTCTTCGGTTAAAAAGGAGATTTTTTCACGGGTAACGACGCGTTCGATGGGGGCGGACGTTGCGAATCCCGGCATAATACTCTCGATACTGTGAGCGTAGAGCCGGCCACCGGTCATATTTTTGCTGCCCGCGCTGTTTCCGCGTTCAATAACCAGTACATCCAGTCCCGCTTTTGCCATCACATACGCGGCGACCGTTCCTGCTACGCCTGCGCCCACCACAATAGCGTCAAATTTATCATCCGACATGCTTTATGCTCCTTTCCCGCCGTATCGACGACGGGAGATGTGCGTTGAAAAAGGAATTAGCGGCTTAACTGGTCGATGAGGGCAGGAACAACCTTATAGATATCGCCCACCAGACCATAATCGGCATAATTGAAAATGGGCGCGTTTTTATCTTTGTTAATTGCGACAATAATTTTTGCGCCGTTTCCACCCACCATATGTTGAATTTGGCCGGAAATGCCCAGCGTCAGATAGAGATCGGATTTCAACAGAACGCCGGATACGCCAATATAACGCTCGCGTTCCATCCAGTTTTCACCTTCCGCAATGGGGCGGGAACAGCCCACTTCTGCGCCGAGGACGGTCGCCAGTTTATGCACCATATCCAGATCGCTTTGCGCCGCCAGGCCTCGTCCTACGCCGATGACCCGTTTGGCTTTGCTCAAATCGACGCTGCTTAACGATTTCGCGCGCCGCTGCTGGCACAATACCTCGTGGCGTGGGGCAATATATGCCAGCGTGGTCTGCGGGCAAGTATGACCGGGGAGAGGGGCGGCGGGTTCCAGCACGCCGGGTGCCAGCGTAATAATCGCCTGCGGACTGTTTAATTTCTCTTTGCCGAAAGCAAGTCCGCCGTACATGCGATGCTCTGCGTGTAGCGTCCCGTCGAGGAGGTCAATAGACGTCGCGTCGTTCACCATCACTGCGTCAAGCTGGATGCTCAGCCGGGCACCCAGCGCTTTACAGCGCTTGGTCGCCGCCATGAGCAGCAGCCCATTTTGGTCGCCTAATAACGAGGCCAGCGTTTCGGCATAGTTTTCCACGCGCTGCAAATCCGTATGCGATTCAAGAACGACTATCTCATCAGCGCCAAGCGCTTTCACGTAGTCGATCTCCGTGTTTCCTTGCACGATGGCGTAAACTTTTTCTCCCCACTGCCGCGCGCCGGTCATTAATTCGGCATAACGCTCTACGTTATCGCTAAATACCCATACGTTAGCTAAATGATTCATGATAATTTTTCTCCGTTGGGTTTAGTTCAGGGATTTTTTCAAATGGTCGGCCAATGCGGTAATGGCTTCCGGCGAATCGTTATCGAGAATGATATGCTTGCGTTCTGTCTGCGGCGGTACCGAGATGGCGACCAGTTCCGCCAGTGGCGTGGTTGGGGTCCAGTGGATATCGCTCGCCAGCCACGACGTAACGGCTTTTTTCCCGGCGCCGAGAATGGCTTTCATTGACGGGATGCGTGGAACGTTAATATCTGAGGTCACGCAAAGCACCGCGGGCAGCGTGAGCTCGATAATTTCAACGTCTTCTTCCAGTGTGCGTTCAACGATGATTTTGTCGCCGTCGCGTTGAATATGGCTTACTGCGTTGATGACGGGGAGTTTCAGGAGTTCGCCAGTCAGCAGGCCCACCTGTTGGGCATAAATATCGCCGGAGCCCTCTCCAAAGAGCAGCAGGTCAAAGCCGATTTTCTCCGCCGCGGATGCTAGCGCCAGCGCGGTTTCTTTGGGCAGGGCGTGCTCCAGTTGCGCATCCTGAACCATAAAAAGCGCATCCGGCCCGCGGGATAACACATCTTTGCGGACTTTTGAATTTTGCAACAGAGAGCCACCGACGGTGAGCGCGGCGATCTCGTCGCCATCGCCAGCTAACTGCGCGGCGGCCTCAATTGCATTTAAATCAAACTGGCTGATTTTGGCCTCGGCACGATCAAAATTGAGTGAATGCTCCGGGGTCACGGTAATGTCCTGTTCTTCAGGCACCAACTTAAAGCAGGTTATTATTTTCATTGCATCTCCAGTGAGTCGCGTGCGGATAAGTAACGTAAATCTGACTGAAAATAGTCTGCGGCAGTCTGAAGAGGTTTACGATGGGTCAATCTGTTTTCCTTGCCAACAATCTTGCACAAAAAATCTGCAAACAGAGAATCGTTAGCAAACATCTGAAAAGGGTGTCATAAAAATATAAATACGGTAGTGAGAATAATAAGTGCGAAACATATCATCATTTTTTAACATGAAATGTGCAATGTTGTTTCTGTGAGGTTAAAAGAAAACATCAAAGATATGTCGGCTATGTATTTTTGTCTGATAATACGCTATCGACAAGTAATATGAGCTGTCTGCAAAAGAACATAATATCTTGCATTTGGAACGAATAATCTTGTTTTGCTGGTAATCTCCACGGTTGTACAACACTGACGCTCGCTTTATTTTATCCTGGTTATCTTTTTAAACCTGACAGAGGTTATTATGTATCAGCGCTGTTTTGACTCCGCCGCGGAGACAATTTTTGAACAGGACAAGACCCCTCGATTTTCACGTTTCGTCATTAGCGATGATCCAAACTGGGAGTCTGGCCATCATATGCATGATAATGAAACAGAGCTTATTTACGTCAAAAAAGGGATAGCCAGGTTAATTATTGATTCTTCACTCTACGTCGCGCATGCGGACGATATTGTCGTCGTTGAGCGGGGGCGGCTACACGCGGTAGCATCCGACAGCAATTCGCCGGCTACCACCTATACCTGTGCGCTGTATGGGTTTTGTTTTCCAGGTTGGGAAGAAAACCAACTATTGCAGAGTCATTCCTGCCCGGTAGTTTCCGTGGTCCAGGGGAAAGAGGTTATTAAAAGTATCTTTAATGAATTAAGCGTGTTACTTCCGCAGGGAAAAAATGTATTGGCTTCCTCTGTATACGATGCATTTGCTTACACTCTGACTGCACTTTACTATGAAAATTTTAAAAATGCCTATCGTTCTGAACAAGGCTACATTAAAAAAGATGTATTAATTAAGGATGTACTTGTTTATCTCAATAATAATTATCGTGAAAAAATCACGCTTGACCAGCTATCAAAAAAATTTCGCGCCAGCGTCAGTTATATATGCCATGAATTTGCCAAAGAATATCATATATCCCCTATCAACTATGTTATTCAACGACGTATGACCGAGGCCAAGTTTGCGCTGACAAACACCGAGTCGCCACTGGCAGAAATTTCATGGCGGGTAGGATATGAAAATGTGGACCATTTTGCCAAATTGTTTATGCGGCATGTAGGATGTTCTCCCAACGATTATCGTAAGCAATTTAAAAATAGTCTGGTTGAGCAGGCGTATTTGCTGCCAAATACCTGACGGCGAAATTTATCTGATTTATTCGGCCTGATGCCGTAAAGCAGTCAGGCCGAATAAGACGTTCCGGTACGATCCTTACTTGTTCTGATAGTCTTTCAGAATCTGGCGTCCTGCCACATAGATCATAATTTCATCCGTGCCGCCACCGATACGTTCGCAGCGAACATCGCGCCAGAAGCGGGAGACACGGGCTTCGTCAGTATAGCCAAGCCCACCCATAATCTGAATCGCATCGTCAATCACTTCCATCGCTGTGCGTGCGCAGTGCAGCTTAGCCAGCGCGGCGCTGGTACGCAGTGACTCTTCCCGATCGGCCTGCCAGGCGACTTTCAACACCATATTGCGCATGTTTTCGATTTTGATGGCCATTAACGCCAGCTTTTCCTGGATCATCTGGTTATGGCCGATGGGTTTACCAAAGGCGATACGCTGGTTGGCGTAACGGGCGGCATCTTCAAACGCGCATTCGGCGAAACCTGTACTGCGCGCCGCATTAATCAAACGCTCCATTTCAAAATTGTACATGACATTGAGGAAACCCATGCCTTCTTCACCGACCCGGTCGCTTTCGTCCACCTCGACATTATCGAGATAAACTTCGCATGTACTCAACATGTGCCAGCCAATTTTATGCAGCGGATTAATCTTTATGCCCGGTTTATTTGAGTCCACCCACCAAAGCGTGAACGCTTTTTTAGGATCTTTTGGCTCCGTATCGCGCGCCAGAACCAGCATGTAAGGATATTCTTTTGCACCGGTGATAAACGTTTTCTGACCGTTAAGATAAACCTTGCCGTTTTTACGCGTCCAGGTTGTTGTGGCGCTATTATTATCAGATCCCGCGCCAGGTTCTGTTAAGGCTAGCGCATATGCAGGATCGCCGGTGGCCAGAGTACTTTCCGCTGTTTTACGCAGTTGTTCTGCGGAACCAAAACGGCGCATACTGTGAATGCATTGGCCGTTGGTAATCAAAAAGGCCGGAGCGCCGCATTTTGAGATTTCCATCAGCGCCAGCATTTGCGTTACATAGTCAGCCGGAATGCCGCCAAATTCTTCCGGGACGCCCAGCATCGAAATACCGTTTTCTGCCAGCGCCTGCATAAATTCTCTGGGATAGGTGCCCGTTTGATCGCAGGTACGGAAATACTCTTCCGGAAAATTGCTGGTGATTAACTCGCGAATACTGGCCAGTAATAGTTCTTGTTCTTCAGTTAATGAAAAATCCATATTTGTACTCCTTTTAATGTGTTGCGTCAGGAAGCGTGAATCCCATAGTGCCATCGGTAAATAATCTTGTGTCCATCAGTTTTAAATCTGGTGAGATAACCGGTGAAAAATCCATCTTGTCAAGAATATCCCGTTGCAGATCGACGCCAGGCGCAATTTCAATTAAATGCAGGCCATCTTGTTTGAGAGTGAAAACCGCACGTTCAGTGATGTAACGCACGTCTAACCCTCGCTCAAGCGCAATTTTTCCACTGAACGTAATTTCTGGCAGTTCGCTGACGAATTTTTTCACGCGACCTTCCTGCAGAATATTTAATTTGCCATCGGTAATTTCAGTTTTTAAACTTCCGGCCGTCAGAGTTCCGCAGAAAATAATTTTTTGCGACGTTGCGCTAATATCGATAAACCCGCCGGTGCCCATAATTTTGCCGTTGAATTTATGTACACCGACATTACCGTGTTGATCCACTTCGGCAAAACTTAAATAGCAGACATCGAGCCCACCGCCGTGATAAAAATCAAATTGTGAGGTCATATCGAGGATCGCGCGGGTATTGACATTGGCGCCGAAGGCCACGCCCTGAGAGGTAATACCGCCCACCGGGCCGGTTTCCACGGTCAGCACGAAGTCATCGGCGCAGCCTTCCTCGCGAGCGACCAGACCAATACCGTCGGCAATGCCTACGCCCACATTGCCTACCGCGCCTTTACGCATTTCAAACAGCGCGCGTCGGGCTACCAGTTTGCGCTGATTAAGGGGCAGGGTAAGCTGGGTACTATCATCAAGAGTAAAATCCCCGGAGATAAATCGGTTCACCGGCGCGCCGCCATACAGTTGCGTCTGGTCGGCATCGACGACCACAATATCCACCAGATAGCCGGGAATACGCACGGATTTTGGATGCAGCGTGGCTTTTTTTACCATTTTCTGCACCTGCATCATTACAATACCGCCATTATTGTGAACGGCCTGGGCGATCACCAGCGCATCAAGATACATCACCTCATCTTCAAATGATGCATAGCCTTCGCTGTCGCAGGTAGTGGCGCGGATAAAAGCCACATTAGGCGCTATCGCTTTATAATAGAGATATTCTTTATTATCGATCTCTACCAGCTTAATGAGATCTTCTTTAGTCACGTCGTTTAATTTTCCGCCCTGTTGGCGAGGGTCGACAAAGGTACCAATGCCAATATCGCTCAGAATACCAGGCTGGTGTGCGGCGCTGGCGCGCAGCGTCTGGGTTAATACGCCTTGCGGGTAGTTATAGGCGGCGATTTTATTTTGTTCAGCCAGTTCAGAAATACGGGGAGACTGCCCCCAATGTCCGCATAGCGCCCATTTTACCAGCCCCTCCTGCGCCAGCGGGCTGATGCCGCGATCGGCGCGGTCACCTAATCCGGTAGGGCTAATAATAGATAAATCTCGTGGTGACTGGGTTGTTTGATATTTATCTGCCAGTGCGGTAATTAATGTTGTCGCTTCGAGAATGCCGCCGCCTGCGCCCAGAATACATAAAGTGGCCTCGTCTGGAATATAATTTACTGCTTCTTGTGCAGAGAGCACGGGAACGCGGCCATTAATGCGTGATGGCTTATTGATTTTCATATTTACTCCACTATTATCCCTGAAAGCAATATCGATATAACCGTGTTAAGGTAATAAAGACAGCGGCTTTCAATGAATATGGAACATATTCATGTCAGATAACTATTTATTTTATTGTGGCAGAAAGAGAATATTCCGCCACACGATAAAGTATTACGCCTGGTGCAATATGGTTAATACGGTACGCAGATCGGCTACCGATATTTGTCCCGGCGCAGATGCTTTTTTCACCGCGCCAAACGTTGCTGCAGAACCGAACACTTCGCCGGCAAGACGAGATATTACCCCGGTTTTCGACATCGACATGGTAATAATCGGACGATCCGCATAGCGCTCCTGCATTTCTACAGTGGCGGTAAGTAAGGTCAGGACATCGGCTTTAGTCTGCGGCATGACGGCGATCTTCGGAATATCGGCGCCCAGTTCCTGCATTTTACGCAGACGCTGAACAATCTCTTCCGCAGCGGGCGTTTTATGAAAATCATGGTTAGACATGATCACCGCAACGTTGTGTTGATGAGCATAGCCGACGGTGGCTTTCACCTCATCGTCGCCGGTAAAAAGCTCAAGATCGATCATATCGACCAGACCGCTGTCAACCGCTGCACGATTCAGAGCGATATACTGTCCGGTGGTTAGCGCCTGCTCGCCGCCTTCTTTCGCGCTGCGGAAGGTAAATAGCAAGGGCTTATCGGTAATAATCTCCCGGATGGCACTGGCGGCCTCAAGTACGCTTTCCGTCGTCGTCACGTTGGCAAAATGGTCAACGCGCCACTCCAGAATATCGAAATCCGCTTCACGGTAGGCGAGTGCTTCCGATTTCACATCGGTAATGGTTTTTCCCATTAGCGACACAATGATCTTTGGCGCGCCTTCGCCAACCACGAGATCTCTTACAGTTACGGTTTTCATTTGGTACCCTTCATTGTCATTCGTCGCAATTATAATTTTACCGGTCAGGCTGTGAATCCCATCACCTGCTTCACATAGTCCAATGGAAATGCTTTTCCTGTCCACAGTTCAAACTGTTCGGCTCCTTGCCATAACAACATGCCGTAACCATCAATTGTTTTGCAACCAGCTTGTTGCGCCTGTTGCAATAACTTTGTCATATGCGGATTATAAACACATTCGGTGACCAGCAATTCAGGGCGGAGCAGGGAAACATCGCCGATCAGGGATTCGTTCTCCAATGGTTTCATGCCAACTTTGGTGCCGTTCGTCAGAATATCTGCGCTGGCAAGCGCTTCAGTAAAAGCGTGCTGATCGGCAAGATCGGTGACGGTAACGACGCAATCGGTGTTTTCATTCACCCGCTTCGCAAAGGCAACCGCTTTTTCGAAAAAGTCATCTTTACGGTTAAACAGTTTAATTTCCTTAATGCCTTCAATGGCTGCCTGGGCGCCAATGGCGGTAGCCGCGCCTCCCGCGCCGAGCAGCACCATGGTTTTTCCTCGAATATCGAAACCGCTTTCTTTAATTGCCCGAATATGGCCCGTACCATCCGTATTGTAGCCGCGTAGATAGCCGTCATCGTTAACAATGGTGTTGATAGCGCCAACCAGTTTTGCTGCTGGTGTTAATTCATCGACATACTCACATGCGAGCTGTTTGTTTGGCATGGAGACGCCCGTACCGCGCATTTTTAATGCTTTCAGTCCTTCAATGGCGCTGGCAAACGTCGTGTTATCAACTTCGAAAGCCATATAGGTATAGGGTAGCCCCGCTTTTTCTAACGCTTTGTTTTGCATTTCGGGCGATAAGCTATGACGAATAGGATACGCCATAAGACCAATTAATTCATATTTTGCGGTAACATCCATTTCATACTCCTTCATAAGTGGACAGTGCAGAGCAGGGCGCATGCCTGTTGCGCATAGTTAACATTTTTACTGGAAATAACGTTCGCCAAATCGGACATCGTTTTGCGGGATCTTAAATACGCGATAATAGCGAACAAATACAATAATAGCGGTGATAAATGTCAGTAGTGCAAAGGCAAAATCTAACAAAATGATATATTGCAGGCCAATAGTAGAGAGATAACCGGTGATCAGTGGAATAATAAAGTTAGCTACTCCCCCCATCATCATATATATACTGGTGACTTTAGCTTTACTCTTAGGGAAAAATTCCGACATTACCGATACGCCTAATTGTAAAATACCTCCAGCAGCGGAAAAACCAATCACGAAGGCGCCAGCATTACAGATCAGTGGAGAGGGATACAGGTAAATTGCCGCAGCGGTGAGTGTCGCCAGCCCGGCATTGAAAACATTGGCCCAGATGGGGCGAACCATTTTTTTCAGCAATGCGGCAAAAATAAACACGCAAACCAACGATCCCATACTGTAATAAGAGATGGTTTTCAGCGCGTCGGATTCCGCCATTCCGGCGAAGGCCATCGCATATTTAGGCATCCAGACCACAATCACATAGAAGGTTGAGAACGCGGCGACGCCAAATAAAACGGAAGCTACGCCTTCCAGCCAGACGAGGGGAGTACTGTTCATCTGGGGTAATTCTTTCGCAATACTGGCATCGACAAGTTGGCTGGGAAAGCGGCTTTTCAACAGCATCAACGTGATGAGGACGAAAAGGATACCGGGGATTACCACCGCGTAGCCGTACCAGATATGGTTGACTAACAAGGCGCTGACAATAAGGGGATAAATCATTTGCCCAAAAGAGACCATCGCTTTAACCAGAATAACTGCCGAGCCCGATGCTTTGGGAAAACACTCCATTAATGCAGGGTATCCGCCGGTATCCAGCGCGGAGTTCGCCACGCCGACACACACCGCTAATATGAAAGCGATCATCAGGTTAGGACTGGCGGGAATACCGAAGAAAAACAGCATATATAGTACGGCGCCAAGCAGTATTATTGCCCGACGGCCAAATTTATCGGACAGCACGCCAAAGAATAAAATACTGACCAGACGGCCAAGACCAATGCCAGAGATTAAATAGGCGATACCGGCACTATCCGTGGAGAATTTCTGTGCAAGGGAGGTCATGTTCTGGGCTAGTGTAATAACACTCATGCCGTGGAGAAAGTAACTAAAATAAATGCAGATAACAGCCAGCAAATATGGCATGTTGCGAGCCTTGTTCTGAGACATTTGTTCACAGCTCCTTGCTGATGGTTTGATTCAATGTTCTGCTTATTACTGCTATTACTACATGCAGCGATTTTTCAGTAACACTATAAGTCGGTACTGTCGTTATATGTACATAACATGGCGTTTAAAATGCCAGGTTTATTGCATTGATAGCATTTCATTTGTTAGCCAGGAAATATAAAGATTGCTGCAGAGTTGTTGTTTAACACCTATAACTCGTGATGCTCATCGCAATTTTTCTGATAAGTGTGAAGATAATGAATAATAATTAACACGAAAATTACATTTTTTGTTTCCCGGTGATAATGGCTAACGTTTTATTTTGCATAGCAAGGCAATAATATTGCAACTGGCATGCTAACATTTATTGTGCAGTTGACGCTGCTTCAGCGTGATGTTGTGATTCAGCCCGACTTCGGTAACCGATGAACAGTGCGAGGAGAAATCCCGCAGCGGCGATACCGGCATCAAACCACATAATATGTGCAATGCTCAGTTCTGAAATCCGCGCCGTGATCAACGGAATAGTGAACGTCGCGATACTGCCGGCGCTGTAATAAATGCCGGTCGCTTTACCTTTCTCCTGTGGAAAACGGGCCGCCATCAGCGTCAGGCCGATTTGTACTACGCCGCCGGCGGAAGAGAATCCAATGACGAATGCGAAGATCATAACAACATAGACCTGAGGATGCAGACAGACCGTCAGAAGCGCAATAAAAGAGATAAAGGTATAAAACATCAATAACGTGGTAGAGCGAATTGTTTTTCTGACCAGCGGGGCGGTAATAAAAACGCACAGTAGCGAGCCGCAGGTATAAATACTTAACAATTTGATGGATTGGGTATACGACATTCCTGCGACGAATTGTCCATACTGCGCCAGCCACTGGCTGATAAGATAAAAGGTTGCCATCGAGATGTAGCCATAAAGGGTATAGCTGATAAGATCGATGAGGGAGCAATGATGTACGCCTGCGACAGGCGTTTGCGAGATTTTAGGCTTTACTATTCGACCAGGATAGGGTGGAAAAGGGCAGCGTAATAAAAACAGAGCATTAATAAGCATGATCGCCCCGGCAAGCAGAAAGGACCAGCCAAACCACATATTAGCCCAGACTAATAAACTGATAATAATGGGCAACAAGAATTGCCCGCCAGAGACAAATGCTTTGATCAGAATATTTGCCGTACTGGGGGAGCGAGGGAAGGCTTCCATCAAACTGGGATAGGTACCCGCATCCAAAAAACTGTTGGCCATACCCGCTAAAAAGCCACAGGCATAAGCGACAAAGATCGTCTGAGCATAAAGAATGCCAATGAAAAAAATCAGGTAACAGGCGGTCCCCAGAATGATAAAAGGACGGCGACCAAAGCGATCGGAAAGCATACCGGCGATTAACAAAACGCTTAACCGGCCAATACCAAGCGAAGAGATCACAATAGATACGCCAGCGGCACTGGTATGCCATTGCTGTTCAAGCGATGACATGTTCAGGCTCATCAGGATAACCCCCATGCCATGTACAAAGTAATTAAAATACAACCCTACAGCGGTAGGGAAATAACGATTTTTCATATTATCTGACTCAGAGATGCCGCCTGAACGTTACAGTGGTATACACAGGCAGGAAGCATATTGGATAGGGTGACAAGTCAATGTCGTGATTGTGTGGTTTTCTATCCGGTATCAATACGATGCGGCGATAAATTTTACGTCTAACACAGCCGCTCCAGATCATGTGCGAAAAGTTCGGCAGCAACAGATTGATAAATTTTCCACTCGATAAAATCACCCTCTGTATAAATGGACTGAAAAGAAGATAAATCAGGGAAGTAACGCATTGTATTATTACCGATGCGGTTATTTATTTTGTCCACAATGGCGTTAATTCGTCGCTGTCTCTTGGCTTTCATTTCCTTTAGCCTGGCAATGATTTCTGGAGAGATGGGAGTGTCGCCAGCTTCCCATCGTTGCCAGGTTGTCGAATTATTATCCTGGGTGATATAGATTGTGCATTCTTCAATCGTCATATCAAAAATACGCCGTAGTGCTTGTAGTTCTAACGCGTTCATCATTTTTTAGGCTTTTATATGAAAAAAGTGATGCTATAAATAGCACCACCGACACCGTTTCGACTTGAACAGAATCACACTATTTTGTGCAATATTATTTGTTCGTTGCAGATATCGCAGTGTTGAAGGAAAACGGGAGCTGGCTTATGTAACAATGCGGCGAAAAAAGTTAAAAAAAAAGCCCATCGTAGGAGACGGGCAAAGACTACACACAGCAATTCGTTGTTTCACTCAGGGGATTTCCATGCTTATAAATCAATGTGTTGATTTATAACCGTGTGCTAATAGTAGGCATGAGCACTTTTTGCGTCGATCAGATTCGTCTCAATAGTTTAAAAACTGTAACGGATTTGCGACAGAAATGAGATGCGGCGGGGAACAGACGGGCGAATCAAAATGGGGTGTGCGTTGAATTGATAAACGTTGCTAAAGCATCGGGCGGCAATGCCGCCCACGGAATTATGACTGCTTGTTGGCTTCCTCGATGTCATCCAGCTCTTCAAGGATCTCCTCTGGTTCATTCGTCGGCGCCGGAACTTCATGTACCCATGCGGAGAACAAACGCCAGGTCACGGCCAGAAGTACCGGTCCAATAAACAGACCAATCATACCGAATGCAATCAGGCCGCCGATTACCCCGGAAAGGATCAGAAGCAGCGGTAAATCGGCGCCCATGCGGATGAGTACCGGGCGAATCACGTTATCCAGCGTGCCGACGACGGCACTCCAAACCAGCAGCACGGTGCCCCAGGTGGTGTCGCCTGTCCAGTAAAGCCAGATAATGGCTGGAATCAATACCGGCAACGGCCCCAACTGAACCAGACACGAAAGGATCATCACTACCGTCAACAGGGTAGCGTAAGGCACGCCGGAAATCGCCAGCCCGACGCCACCAAGTACCGCCTGTACCAGCGCGGTGACCACCACGCCAAGCGCCACGGCGCGGATCGCCTGGGCAGCCAGCAGAACCGCCGCATCGCCGCGTTTAGCCGCGAGACGACAGGCAAAATGGCGTATTCCCATCGCCACTTGTTCGCCGCGCCAGTAAAGCAGGGCGCTAAACAACAGCATCAGGGCGCAGTGCATCATAAAGCGTCCGATATGCGCCGCCTGACCGACAAACCAGGTCGTGGTTGTGCCGATATAAGGTCGCACTTTCGCCATAATAGCGCTACCGCCCATATCCAGCAGGCTATGCCATCCGGCATACAGTTTGGCACCAACTAACGGAATATTATTTAACCATGCCAGATCGGGTAGCGTCATATCGCCGCCAGTCACTGCATGGATGAGCGGGCCGCTACCGTCGACAATGCTGTTCACCAGCAAGGCGACGGGAATAACGAAGAGCAGCACTAACAGCAGCGTCATGACCAGTACGGCAAGCGAGCGGCGACCCCACAATATTTTTTGTAATTTCAGCAAAACGGGCCAGGTCGCGATAACTATCGTACCTGCCCATGCAAACCCCAAAATAAAAGGCTGTACTATCCACAAACAGGCCACAATCATGATGGCTAAAAACAGCACCGATAGCAGCACTTGCGCAATATCCCTGGGCTGACGAACATTTACCATAAATACTTTTCACCTTTGTCTTTGCGCCAGAACGTTGGCGCGACGTGAACATGCAAACCACACCCTATAATGATGAGCAATTTCAGCGGTTTTTAACAGACCGATTCTGCATGTAATTCTGTTGGGCGCACAGGAAAAAAATGTGATACAACAAATAACGCAACACGCAAACGATTAAGCATCCCTTCCTGTGCGTAGACCGCTCGCGCTCGCCGGGTTGGGCGCCACCGTTCACAACATAGACCGCAGGAAAGGGTCAATATAATGATTCCACAAATTTCTCAGGCACCCGGCGTCGTTCAGCTGGTGCTCAATTTTTTGCAGGCGCTGGAGCAGCAAGGGTTTACGGGCGATACGGCAACCAGCTATGCCGACCGTCTGACAATGTCGACCGATAACAGTATCTACCAGCTTCTTCCCGATGCTGTTGTGTTTCCTCGCTCTACGGCGGATGTCGCGCTTCTTGCCCGTCTGGCGGCGGAGCCGCGCTTTACGTCGCTGATATTTACCCCGCGAGGCGGCGGTACTGGCACGAATGGCCAGGCGCTAAACCAGGGCATTATTGTTGATATGTCCCGCTATATGAACCGCATTATTGAAATTAATCCTGAAGAGGGATGGGTGCGGGTAGAGGCGGGAGTGATAAAAGATCAGCTTAATGAGGCGTTAAAGCCGTATGACTATTTTTTTGCGCCGGAACTTTCCACCAGTAATCGCGCCACGCTTGGCGGTATGATTAATACCGATGCCTCTGGTCAGGGTTCGCTGGTCTATGGAAAAACGTCAGATCACGTCTTAGGCATACGGGCCGTATTGTTGGGGGGCGATATCCTTGACACGCAATCGATGCCCGTAGAGCTTGCCCGGACGCTGGGTGAAAACACAACGACGCCAGGCCGCATCTATCAGACCGTCTATCAGTCCAGCCTGGAAAACCGTCAACTTATCCTCGATAGCTTTCCAAAGCTCAATCGCTTCCTGACAGGCTACGATTTACGCCACGTTTTTAACGATGACATGACCCGCTTCGATCTCACCCGCATCTTAACGGGGTCGGAAGGGACGCTGGCGTTTATTACTGAAGCCCGGCTGGATATTACCCCGATACCCAAAGTCCGCCGTCTGGTGAATGTAAAATACGACTCCTTTGATTCCGCGCTGCGTAACGCCCCCTTTATGGTTGACGCGCGCGCCTTATCCGTCGAGACGGTCGATTCCAAAGTCCTTAACCTCGCGCGGGAAGATATTGTCTGGCACTCCGTTAGCGAATTGATTACCGATGTGCCGGATAAAGAGATGCTTGGCCTGAATATCGTGGAGTTCGCGGGTGACGATGAAGCGCTTATTGACGGACAGGTCGAGGCGCTGTGCCACCGACTGGATGGCCTGATGGCGCGTGCGGAAGCGGGCGTGATCGGCTGGCAACTTTGTAGCGATTTAACGGGGATTGAGCGTATTTACGCGATGCGTAAAAAAGCGGTAGGGCTGCTGGGTAATGCGAAAGGCGCTGCCAAACCGATTCCTTTTGCGGAAGATACCTGCGTGCCGCCTGAACATCTGGCCGATTACATCGCCGAATTTCGCGCCCTGCTGGATGGTCATGGCTTAAGTTACGGCATGTTCGGTCACGTGGATGCCGGGGTGCTGCATGTGCGTCCGGCGCTGGATATGTGCGATCCGCAGCAGGAACTGCTGATGAAACAGATCTCCGATGAGGTCGTCGCGCTGACCGCCAGATATGGCGGGCTGTTGTGGGGCGAGCATGGAAAAGGCTTCCGTGCGGAATACAGCCCGGCCTTTTTCGGCGAAGTCCTGTATGGCGAGCTGCGCAAAATAAAAGCGGCTTTTGATCCGCATAATCGACTTAACCCGGGTAAAATCTGTCCGCCGCAGGGGATAGAGGCGCCGATGATGAAGGTGGATGCGGTAAAACGCGGCACCTGGGATCGGCAAATCCCGCTGGCGGTACGGCAGACCTGGCGCGGCGCTATGGAGTGTAATGGTAACGGCCTGTGCTTTAATTTCGATGCGAAAAGCCCGATGTGCCCGTCGATGAAAATTAGCCTTAACCGGATCCATTCGCCGAAAGGGCGGGCGACGCTGGTGCGGGAATGGCTCCGACTATTGGCCGATCGCGGCGTCGATCCGTTGAAACTGGAAAAGGAGTTGCCAGAAAAACGCGCCAGCTTACGCACGCTGATTGCCCGCACCCGGAATAGTTGGCACAAACGCAAAGGCGAGTATGACTTTTCCCATGAAGTTAAAGAGGCCATGTCCGGCTGTCTGGCATGTAAAGCCTGTACGACCCAGTGTCCGATTAAAATCGATGTTCCGGAGTTTCGTTCACGTTTCTTACAGCTTTACCATACGCGTTATCTGCGTCCGGTACGCGATCATCTGGTGGCGACGGTCGAGACCTACGCGCCGCTGATGGCGCGTGCGCCAAAGACCTTTAACTTTTTTATTAACCAACCGGTGGTTCGTAATCTGGCGAAAAAACATATCGGTATGGTGGATTTACCTCTGCTTTCTGCCCCTTCATTGCAACAGCAACTGGTGGGCCATCCGTCTGCCAATATGACGCTTGAGCAACTGGAGCGCATGAGCGCCGAGCAAAAAGCGAAAACGGTACTGGTGGTTCAGGACCCGTTTACCAGCTACTACGACGCTCGGGTCGTGGCGGACTTTATCCGCCTGGCGGAAAAACTGGGCAGGAGGCCGGTATTGTTACCGTTCTCGCCGAATGGTAAGGCACAGCATATTAAAGGTTTTCTTAATCGCTTTGCGAAAACGGCGAAAAAAACCTCTGAGTTCCTTAATCGGATCGCCGCGTTGGGGATGCCGATGGTGGGCGTCGATCCGGCGCTGGTTCTGTGTTATCGCGACGAATACAAACTGGCGCTGGGCGAACAGCGCGGCGATTTTCATGTGTTGCTGGTGAATGAATGGCTGGCGCAGGAAATAAATGCAAGACTGTCCGTCGAGGTGAGCGGCGAACCGTGGTACTTTTTTGGTCATTGTACGGAAGTCACGGCTTTACCCGGCGCGCCTGCGCAGTGGGCCGCCATCTTTGCCCATTTTGGCGCGAAGCTGGAAAATGTCAGCGTAGGCTGCTGCGGTATGGCGGGCACTTATGGACATGAACTCACCAATCATAAAAATTCGCTGGGAATTTATGAGCTATCCTGGCATCAGGCGATGCAACGTCTACCGCGAAACCGCTGCCTGGCAACCGGCTATTCCTGCCGAAGCCAGGTTAAACGCATTGAAGGTACGGGCGTGCGTCACCCGTTGCAGGCATTACTGGAGATTATGGGATGATCTGGAAACGTGAAGTGACCCTCGATGCGCTTAATGCGATGGGGGAAGGGAATATGGTTGGCCTGCTTGATATCCGCTTTGAGCATATTGGGGACGATACGCTGGAAGCGACAATGCCCGTCGATCATCGCACCAAACAGCCGTTCGGCTTGCTGCATGGCGGCGCGTCTGTGGTGCTGGCGGAAAGTATCGGCTCGGTCGCAGGCTATCTGTGTACGCAGGGGGAGCAAAAGGTGGTGGGGCTGGAGGTGAATGCCAACCATGTACGGTCGGCGCGTCAGGGGCGCGTACGAGGCGTCTGTAAAGCGTTGCATACTGGGGCTCGCCATCAGGTCTGGCAGATAGAGATCTTTGATGAACAGGGACGTCTGTGCTGTTCTTCGCGTCTTACTACGGCGATTGTGTGACGTTGTCACCATAAAAGTGTGATGCATATTGCTTTTGGTCAAAATGTGCGCAGAAAAAGGTGATATACTGTGCACGTTTACACATAAGCGAGGATGATATGTCTACTGATTTAGACCCAACCCAACTGGCGATTGAATTTTTACGCCGTGATAAAACCGAACTTTCTCCCGCGCAGTATTTGAAGCGTTTAAAACAGCTGGAGTTAGAGTTTGCCGATCTCCTCACCCTCTCTGCAACCGAACTGAAAGAAGAGATCTATTTCGCCTGGCGGTTGGGCGTGCATTAATAAAGTCTGTGTAGGCCGGATAAGGCGTTAGCCGCCATCCGGCTATGTTACCAGGCAATCTCACCAGACACTGTCCCCCGGTAATAGATAATCCCCTTGATTTTGTTTAAAAAAAATACAGATCGCCATTTGTGCTAAAAAGGCGCGCGCTCTTTATGAGATTATTCTTATGCCCCTTCAAGAGCTAAGCCATTAAGAGTGCCGGAGATAAGCGCCGGATGGGGCCGGAACCCTTAAGCCTGTATTGAACAGACTTAAGGGTTTTTCTTTTCCGGGCGCGTAAAAAACTAAGGTCTGTCAATAACCGCCGGCATGTCGTCAGCCGTATGATTATTCAAAATACGGTTGGCCAGCACACCTGACATCATCGATCCGTTAACGTTCAGTGCCGTGCGGGCCATATCAACGATAGGTTCGATGGCAATAAAAATACCGACCAGCGCAACGGGAAAATTCAACGTCGACAGGACAATCAGCGCCGCGAACGTACCACCGCCGCCGACGCCGGCCACGCCAATAGACCCTAGCGCAATGGCAGGCAACATCGCGGCCAGAAAATGCAGCGAGAGCGGATCAATGCCGATGGTGGGCGCAATCATCGCTACCATAATAGCTGGATAAATCCCGGCGCAGCCATTTTGCCCCATACTGGAGCCAAACGAGGCGGAAATATTGGCAATGGTGCTTTGTACGCCAAATTTTTCCTGGGCGGAAATGGCCAGCGGAATAGAGGCTGCGCTGCTGCGGGAAACAAACGCAAAGGTTAAGACGGGCCAGACCATTCTGAAATAACGCGCTGGATTATTACCGCTGAGGACCAGCAAGATGGCGTGCACGATAAACATCATGAAAATCGCGATATAACAGGCGCCGATAAAACCAAGTAAGCTGGCGAATTGTTCAAGGTGGTATGATGAAAAGACGGCAGTCATTAATGCCATGACGCCATAGGGCGTTAATGCAATAACGATACGTACCATCTTCATGACCCAGATCTGAATAGCGTTAATGCCTGCGCTTAATTTCTGACCTTCTGCCGGTGCTTCCTTTTTGACTTTTAACAGGGCGATCCCCGCTATTAGCGTGAAGATAACGATGCCGATGACGGAAACACTTCTGGCTCCCGTAAGATCAAGAAAAATATTAGTCGGGATCAGCGATGTCACTAACTGGGGAATCGACACCGCGGCAGTCTTATTGACTTCTTCCGTAGTTAACATTGACGGCATGTGCATAAAAGCGCTGGCGTCAAGCCCCAGTATATGAGCGGTCAGTAATCCGATAAAACCGGCAGCCATCACCAGGCATAACATGCATCCGACGATCGTCAGCGACATTTTTCCGATGCCGGCGCTATTTTCCAGTTTATTGATGGCGGAAAGAATAGAAATAAAAATTAGCGGTATAGCGACCAGTTTTAACAGGTGGACGTAACCATTGCCGACTATGCTGTACCATTCGATAATGGTTTTAGTGTGATTTGCTGAAATAAAATGCAGGGATAAACCAATAACAGCCCCTAAAAAGATAGCGATAAAAACGCTTTTCGACAGGGAATCGCTTTTTTGATTAATTCTTAAGATGACCCACGAGAAAACCAAAAAAAGTGCGATATACGCGAGCGTAACAACCATATTTTAAGCCTCTTGCCTCATTCAGCACCTGAAATGCCGGAAAGAGTTTACATAAACCTATAGCCCAAACTGAGTTATAGAACCGCAGCGGATTATAAAGAGCGCAACGCCAGATATCCATACAAAAAATGGGGTTCTGACCTCGCCGCCCGGCAATGTCGACAGCCTATTAATTAAATAGTCATTTTCTATACATCTTTTCGTTTTTGACCCGCCAGAACGGTTAACATCTTATAAATCATTACTTATCAAAATATTAGGAGATTTTTTGTCTGTCGTATGACCTGGCGGACAGGGTCTATGCTTAATAAAAGGCGCTCAATATGACCATTTGTTGGAAAGTCCCTGCGGTTAAGGGGTTGAAGTGATAATCATTATCACTAACATGCTGTTATATCCTGGTGATTTAGAACGCGAGGTAACTCTATGGAATTGCATTCAGACACGTTTAACCCGGAGGACTTCCCCTGGCAAGGGCTGACGCTAACGCCAGCGGCGGCAGCGCACATACGTGAACTGGCAGCAAAGCAGCCGGGCATGTTGGGCGTGCGGTTAAGCGTAAAACAGACGGGATGTGCCGGATTCGGCTATGTTCTGGATACCGTTCGGGAGCCGGATAAAGACGATCTGGTTTTTGAAGCCGAAGGCGCAAAGCTTTTCGCACCGTTACAGGCGATGCCTTTTATTGACGGAACAGAAGTGGATTACGTACAGGAAGGGCTGAACCAGTTATTTAAATTTCATAACCCCAAAGCCCAGAATGAATGCGGCTGCGGCGAAAGTTTTGGGGTATAGGCGGTACTATGTCTCGTAATACTGAAGCAACGGAAGAGGTCGGCATCTGGACAGGCGGACGCCTTAATTACAAAGAAGGATTTTTCACGCAATTACCCACTGATGAACTGGCAAAAGGCATCAGCGAAGAGGTGGTGCGCGCGATTTCCGCAAAGCGTAACGAACCTGAGTGGATGCTGGAATTTCGTCTCAATGCCTATAGAGCCTGGCTGGACATGGATGAACCGCACTGGCTGAAGGCGCACTACGATAAACTGAACTATCAGGACTACAGCTATTACTCTGCGCCATCATGCGGAAACTGCGACGATAGCTGCGTTTCCCAGCCGGGAGCCGTACAGCAAACGGGCGCGAATACCTTTTTGAGTAAAGAGGTTGAAGACGCCTTCGAGCAACTTGGCGTTCCGGTTCGCGAAGGGAAAGAGGTCGCCGTCGATGCGATTTTTGACTCGGTCTCCGTAGCGACCACATACCGTGAAAAACTGGCGGAACAGGGCATTATTTTCTGTTCTTTTGGCGAAGCGATACACGATCACCCTGACCTGGTCAGGAAATATCTTGGCACCGTCGTGCCGGGGAACGATAACTTTTTTGCCGCGCTGAATGCGGCAGTCGCTTCCGATGGGACATTTATCTATATTCCCAAAGGCGTGCGTTGCCCGATGGAGTTATCCACCTATTTTCGCATTAACGCTGAGAAAACCGGTCAGTTTGAGCGCACGATTCTGGTGGCGGATGAAGGCAGCTATGTGAGTTATATCGAAGGCTGCTCCGCGCCCGTACGCGACAGTTATCAGCTCCACGCCGCGGTAGTGGAAGTCATCATCCATAAAGATGCTGAAGTAAAATATTCCACCGTACAAAACTGGTTCCCGGGCGACAACAACACGGGCGGTATTCTGAACTTTGTGACCAAGCGGGCGTTGTGCGAAGGGGAAAACAGCAAGATGTCGTGGACCCAGTCGGAAACCGGTTCGGCGATTACCTGGAAATACCCGAGCTGTATTCTGCGCGGTGATAATTCTATCGGCGAGTTCTATTCCGTTGCGCTGACCAGTGGACATCAGCAGGCTGACACCGGCACAAAAATGATCCATATCGGTAAAAACACGCGCTCAACCATTATCTCAAAAGGCATTTCCGCCGGCCACAGCCAGAACAGCTACCGTGGGCTGGTAAAAATTATGCCGACGGCAACCAACGCCCGAAATTTCACCCAATGCGACTCCATGTTGATTGGCGCGGACTGCGGCGCACATACGTTCCCGTATGTTGAATGCCGCAATAACAGCGCGCAGCTGGAGCACGAGGCGACAACATCACGCATCGGTGAAGATCAGCTTTTCTATTGTTTGCAACGCGGTATCAGCGAAGAAGACGCTATTTCGATGATCGTCAACGGTTTCTGTAAAGACGTTTTCTCGGAACTGCCGCTGGAGTTCGCCGTTGAAGCGCAAAAACTGCTGGCGATTAGCCTTGAGCACAGCGTCGGTTAATGATGAAGGAAAACCCATGTTAAGCATTAAAGATTTACAGGTCAGTGTGGAAGAAAAAGCGATTTTGCGTGGCCTGAATCTGGAGATTCGCCCCGGCGAAGTTCACGCCATTATGGGGCCGAACGGTTCCGGGAAAAGCACGCTCTCCGCCACCCTGGCGGGACGTGAAGATTACGAGGTCACCGGCGGCTCGGTTACGTTCAAAGGTAAAGATCTGCTTGAACTGTCGCCGGAGGAACGGGCGGGCGAAGGGATTTTTATGGCCTTCCAGTACCCGGTAGAAATCCCCGGCGTCAGTAACCAGTTTTTCCTGCAAACCGCGCTGAATGCCGTGCGCGCCTACCGCGGGCAGGCGTCGTTGGATCGCTTTGATTTTCAGGATCTGATGGAAGAAAAGATCGCATTGCTGAAAATGCCGGAAGATTTACTGACCCGTTCGGTAAACGTCGGTTTTTCCGGCGGGGAGAAAAAGCGCAATGATATTTTGCAAATGGCGGTGCTGGAGCCGGAACTGTGCATCCTTGATGAGTCGGACTCCGGACTGGATATCGATGCGTTGAAAATTGTGGCGGAAGGCGTCAACGCGTTACGCGACGATAAACGCGCTTTTATTATCGTGACCCACTATCAGCGCATACTGGACTATATCAAGCCCGATTACGTCCATGTCCTCTATCAGGGGCGAATTGTCCGATCCGGCGATTTTACTCTGGTCAAACAACTGGAGGAGCAGGGTTATGGCTGGCTTACCGAACAGCAGTAAAGCGCTACAGCAATGGCAGCATCTCTTTGAAGAAAAAGGAGAAAGTCGAACTGAGCAGGCAAGACAACATTTACAACAGATGTTGCGTCTGGGATTGCCGACACGTAAACATGAAGACTGGAAATACACGCCGCTGGAGGGCTTAACCCATAGCCAGTTTATTCAGCAGTGTACGACTATCAGCACCGCACAGCGTGATGCGCTGGCGCTGCAAATCGATGCCGTGCGGCTGGTGTTTGTCGACGGACGGTTTATGCCAGAGCTCAGTGATAGCACGCAAAACAGCGGATTTAACGTTAGCGTCAGGGATGAGCGCCAGACGCTTGCCGCGCCGGTACATCCCGAGGTTTTTCTGCATCTGACGGAAAGCCTGGCGCAATGTGTCACGTATATACAGGTACGGCGAAATCAGCGTCCGACCAGGCCGCTACTGTTACTGCATATCACGCAGGGCGTGGATGGCGACGAGCTGAATACCGCGCATTATCGCCACCATCTGGCGCTGGCGGAAGGCGCGGAAGCGACGGTTATTGAGCATTATGTCAGCCTTACAGCGGCAAAACATTTTACCGGCGCGCGTCTGACGATGAACGTTGCAGACAATGCGCAACTGCGCCATATCAAACTGGCGTTTGAAAATGCGTCCAGCTACCACTTTGCGCATAACGATCTTCTGCTGGCGACAGACGCCTCGGCGTTTAGCCACAGTTTTCTGCTGGGCGCCGCAGTACTACGTCACCACAGCAGCTCACAACTGAATGGTGAAAACGCGACGCTTCGACTGAATAGTCTGGCGATGCCGGTGAAAAATGAAGTCTGCGATACGCGGACATGGCTGGAACATAACAAAGGCTACTGTAACAGCCGCCAGTTGCACAAGACCATCGTCAGCGACAAAGGACGCGCGATCTTTAATGGCCTGATTAATGTGGCGCAACACGCCATTAAAACCGACGGCCAGATGACCAATAATAACCTGTTGTTGGGGAAACTGGCTGAAGTCGATACCAAACCGCAATTGGAGATCTATGCCGATGACGTGAAGTGCAGCCACGGCGCGACGATCGGGCGTATTGACGATGAGCAGATGTTTTATCTGCAATCACGCGGCATCAGACAGCAGGAGGCGCGGCACATGATTCTTTACGCGTTTGCCGCAGAGTTAACGGAAGCTATCCATGATAGCGCCCTTAAACAGCAGGTGCTGGCGCGAATCGGCCAGCGACTGCCCGGAGGCCTGGTATGACATTTCCTGTAGAAAAAGTACGGGCGGATTTTCCCATACTGCAGCGTGAAGTTAACGGCCTGCCGCTGGCTTACCTGGACAGCGCAGCCAGCGCTCAAAAACCTAATCAGGTGATTGATGCTGAATCTGCCTTCTACCGTCACGGCTATGCTGCGGTACATCGAGGTATCCATACGTTAAGCGCACAGGCGACCGAAAGCATGGAGAATGTGCGTAAGCAGGCGTCGCGGTTTATTAACGCCCGCTCCGCAGAAGAACTGGTGTTCGTGCGCGGTACGACGGAGGGCATTAACCTTGTCGCCAACAGTTGGGGAACGGAAAATATTCGCGCCGGGGATAACATTATCATCAGCGAGATGGAGCATCATGCCAATATCGTTCCCTGGCAGATGCTGTGCGAGCGCAAAGGCGCTGAACTGCGCGTGATCCCGTTGCATCATGACGGTACGCTGCGGCTGGAGACCTTAGCTGCGCTGTTCGATGACCGGACTCGACTGCTGGCCATTACCCATGTTTCCAATGTGCTGGGGACGGAAAACCCGCTGCCGGACATGATTGCGCTGGCGCGCCAGCATGGGGCGAAAGTGCTGGTGGATGGCGCCCAGGCCGTGATGCACCATGCTGTTGACGTCCAGGCGCTGGACTGCGATTTTTACGTTTTCTCCGGCCATAAACTTTACGGGCCGACCGGCATCGGCATTCTGTATGTTAAAGAGGCGTTGCTGCAAGAAATGCCGCCGTGGGAAGGGGGCGGATCGATGATTTCGACCGTCAGCCTGACGCAGGGAACGACATGGGCGAAAGCGCCCTGGCGTTTTGAGGCGGGAACGCCGAATACTGGCGGCATCGTCGGTCTGGGCGCGGCGATTGACTATGTGACGTCGCTGGGACTGGATAAGATTGGCGATTATGAGCAGATGCTGATGCGCTATGCGCTGGAGCAACTGGCGCAGGTGCCTGATATCACGCTATATGGCCCGGCGCAGCGGTTGGGCGTCATCGCGTTTAATCTGGGTAAACACCATGCTTACGACGTTGGCAGCTTTCTTGATAATTACGGTATCGCGGTACGAACGGGGCATCACTGCGCGATGCCGCTCATGGCCTGGTATGGCGTGCCAGCAATGTGCCGGGCTTCGCTGGCGATGTATAACACCCATGAAGAAGTGGACCGACTGGTGGCAGGATTAACGCGTATCCACCGCTTATTGGGATAACAGTGAGGTTTTATGGCTGCGCTACCGGATAAAGAAAAATTGCTGCGTAACTTTACGCGTTGCGCTAATTGGGAAGAGAAATATTTATATATTATTGAGTTGGGGCAGCGCCTGGCGGAGTTAAATCCGCAGGATCGCAATCCGCAAAATACGATTCATGGCTGTCAGAGCCAGGTGTGGATCGTGATGCGGCGAAACGCCAACGGCATTATCGAATTGCAGGGCGACAGCGACGCGGCGATCGTTAAAGGCCTTATGGCGGTGGTATTTATTTTGTACCACCAAATGACGGTGCAGGATATTGTGCATTTTGATGTCCGGCCATGGTTCGAAAGAATGGCGCTTACGCAGCACCTCACGCCTTCTCGTTCTCAGGGGCTGGAAGCAATGATTCGCGCAATTCGCGCTAAGGCCGCCACTCTTAGCTAAACTGTACAGACAGCGTTCTACCTGATGTCAAATCCTTTGTCGGACGGCGACGTCGCTTTATCCAGAGTGGACAGAGCGTATATTTTGTTGTTCTGATAAGCGAAGCGCTACCAGTCGTCGCAGAGGGCATCACCAGGAATACAGGAGGTTTGGTATGAAACGTGCGTCTTTCATTACGCTAACTATTATCGGCGCGTATAGCGCGTTACAGGCAGCCTGGGCGGTTGATTATCCATTACCGCCCGAAGGCAGCCGTCTTATTGGTCAGAATCAAACCTATACCGTACAGGAAGGTGATAAAAACCTGCAGGCTATCGCCCGGCGTTTTGATACGGCGGCGATGCTCATTCTTGAAGCGAACAATACGATTGCGCCGGTGCCTAAGCCCGGTACGCTAATTACCATTCCCTCGCAGATGCTATTGCCGGATGCGCCCAGGGAGGGCGTTATCGTCAACCTCGCGGAGCTACGGTTGTATTATTACCCGCCGGGAGAAAACCGCGTTCAGGTGTATCCCATCGGCATCGGTTTGCAGGGACTGGAAACTCCCGTCATGGACACCCGGATAGGGCAAAAGATCCCCAACCCGACGTGGACGCCGACGGCGGGCATACGCCAACGTTCGCTTGAGCGGGGGATCACGCTGCCGCCGGTGATCCCTGCCGGGCCAAATAACCCGCTGGGACGCTATGCGCTGCGTCTGGCGCACGGTAATGGGGAATATCTCATTCATGGCACCAGCGCGCCGGATAGCGTGGGTCTGCGCGTGAGTTCCGGTTGCATTCGCATGAACGCGCCGGACATCAAAGCGTTATTTGCGCAGGTCAGAACGGGGACGCCGGTAAAAGTGATTAATCAGCCGGTGAAATTCTCTGTCGAGCCGAATGGCATTCGTTATGTAGAGGTACACAGGCCGCTATCGCCGGAAGAAGAGCAAAACGTGCAGACAATGCCTTACGTATTGCCTGCGGAATTTACCGCGTTCAGAAACGCGCAAGGGGTGGATAGTCGCCTGGTCGATAAGGCGCTATACCGGCGAGCCGGGTATCCTGTCAGCGTGAGCGCCGGGCAGACGCCAGCGGTAAATACGACCGCAGTCGAATCCGCTCAGAACGGTTTTGTCGGGGAAGAGGGGCAAACGCGCGCGACGCAGTAGCCTTCGCAGCAAACGACGGACAAAAAAATGGCGCACGATGTGCGCCATTTTTATTACGCAGGTACTATTACTTACGGTATTTAGTAGCCTGGTTGTCCAGACGCTGGTTAGCGCGAGCTGCGTCGTCTTTAGCAGCCTGAACGTCGGAACGCATTGCGTTCACGTCGTTGCTCAGCTGGTCAACTTTAGCGTTCAGAGTCTGAACGTCAGAAGACAGCTGATCGATTTTAGCGTTGCTGGAGCAACCAGCCAGCAGAGTAGAACCCAGGATTACCGCGCCCAGTACCAGTTTAGTACGATTCATTATTAATACCCTCTAGATTGAGTTAATCTCCATGTAGCGTTACAAGTATTACACAAACTTTTTTATGTTGAGAATATTTTTTTGATGGGAATGCACTTATTTTTGATCGTTCGCTCAAAGAAGCATCGAAATGCATGAAAGTCCCTAAAAAACCGAAAGAAAACAGGGGGCTTCCATCGGATTCTTCTTAGATAATCCGCAATTAGATAGTAAAATCCGATTTGATTTTTTTATTAATAGTGGCTATCGATTAAATAAAAAAAGCGCCGGAAGGGCGCTTTTTTAAACAAATTAATTCACACAACAATTATTACAGTACGTGAACAGAGGCGGTGTTAGTGGTGCCGCTTGGAACCAGCGCGCCGGAGACCATCACGACGACGTCGCCTTTCTGGGCGAGGCCGCTTTGCAGGGCGACATCTTTGCCCAGACGGTAGAAATCATCAGTAGAATTGATTTCTTTCACCAGCTGCGATACCACGCCTTTGCTCAGTACTAACTGACGGGCGGTCACTTCATTGGTGGTCAATGCCAGGATGGTGGCGTCCGGGAAGTATTTACGCACGGCGCGAGCGGATTTACCGCCCTGGGTCGCTACCACGATCAGCGGCGCTTCCAGTTTTTCGGCGGTTTCTACCGCGCCGCGGCATACTGCTTCCGTAATGCGCAGTTTACGGCTGTCGTTGTTGTAGTCCAGACGGCTGTTCATGACGCGGTCGGTACGTTCGCAGATGGTCGCCATGATAGAAACGGCTTCCAGCGGGTATTTCCCTTTTGCGGATTCGCCGGACAGCATAACCGCATCCGTACCGTCGAGGATGGCGTTCGCAACGTCGCCTGCTTCTGCGCGGGTCGGACGCGGGTTTTTGATCATAGAATCCAGCATCTGAGTCGCGGTGATCACGACTTTACGTGCGCGGATACATTTTTCGATCATCATTTTCTGTGCAAAAATCACTTCTTCAACCGGGATTTCTACGCCCAGGTCGCCACGCGCAACCATGATGCCGTCGGAAGCTTCGAGAATTTCATCGAAGTTGTTCAGGCCTTCCTGGTTTTCGATCTTAGAGATAATCTGGATGTTTTCGCCGCCGTGGGCTTTCAGATGCTCGCGAATTTCGACAACGTCAGAACGTTTACGGATAAAGGACGCCGCAACAAAGTCAACGCCCTGCTCGCAACCGAAGATCAGGTCCTGTTTGTCTTTTTCAGCCAGCGCCGGCAGAGCAATAGAAACGCCCGGCAGGTTAACGCCTTTGTTCTCGCCCAGGTCGCCGTTGTTCAGCACCTTACAAATGACTTTATTGCCTTCGATGGCGGTCACTTCCATACCGATCAGACCATCGTCAACCAGTACGGTATTGCCAACGCTCAGGTCGCTGGTGAAGCCTTCATAGGTGACGGCAACGATTTCATTATTACCGACCACGGATTTGTCGGTGGTAAAAGTAAAGGTTTGACCCGCTTTCAGCGAAACGTCGTTACCGCCTTCCAGTTTAATGGTGCGGATTTCTGGCCCTTTAGTATCAAGCAGAATAGCGGCTTTTTTACCGGTTTTGCTCATCACGTTGCGCAAGTTCTGGATACGCTGACCGTGTTCTGCATAATCGCCATGAGAGAAGTTCAGACGCATCACGTTCATGCCCGCGTCCAGCATTTTGCTTAACATCTCTTCGGATTCGGTTTTCGGACCGATAGTACAAACAATTTTCGTCTTTTTCATGACAGTCTTAGTCTTTAAGTTGAGGAGGATATGGAAATCTGGCTTCGGGCGCGCACGGCCCGGAAGCTAAGCCTGTGTTGCTAAAGTGATGATGCCTCGCTCTAAGGATAGGTGACATCGAAAGAGCGTGCAGAGGAATGTGTGCTCGCGTTTCAGCCCAACGGGAAGGGGATAATTTTAGTCGTTGAGTTTTACAGTCCAATGCGCTGAAACCATTCAAGAGACAATTGGCGCGCATTATACGCTGAAATTTACAGAAAAGGAAAATGAAAACCCTGTTTCAAAAGACATCTGTGCAGATCCACAACGGTTTGTTATTACGCTGTTTACGATGTCGCTGGTGATGACGCCGCCCGAACAGGGGCGGCGTTGCGCAACAGCGGGTATTGTTGCGCATAATGTCAATCGAGCAACTTTTTGCCTTCCAGGTCGATGGCGATGTTTTGGTTATGCGCTTTTCGATAGCACAGAATCGCTATCCCGATCGCCGCCCAGCTAATTCCGAGTACCAGAGCGTGAATGTTCATGTTTAAACAGACGTAGCCGATGACGATCATCCCCATGATCGGCGAAATGACATGGGCGAAAATGCGCCGCTGGGCTTTCATCCGGAAATTGAACAGGATAAACACACATAGGTTCACGACAAAAAAGGCGAAAAGCGCGCCAAAGTTCACCAGCGTGGAGATAGATTCAATCTTGCCGGAAAACAGGTAGCTGAGCAGCAGGGTGACGCCGCCGGTAAACAGAATGGCATAATCTGGCGTTTTACGCGTGGTATGGACGTGAGCGAGGAAGGCAGGCAACATTCGGTCACGCCCCATTGAAAATAGCACTCTGGACACCGCCGTTTGCGCGGTAATAATGTTGCCGACGGCGCACACAAACGCCACAATGATGGAAAACGCCACTTTGAGCCAGATACCGCCAACGTTGCCGGCAATGGTGAAAAATGCTTCATTCGTCGCATTACCTTCCGCGAAGCGGTCGACATTACCGGTGGCGAAAGCCGCAAACGCTACAACGATAATAAACAATACCGTCGCCAAAACTAACGCCAACAGCGTTGCTTTACTGACGGCGCGTCCCCCGCCTTCGCTTTCTTCACTTAATGTACTGATAGCGTCAAAGCCGAGAAAATTCAGCGCAGCCACCGAAATCGCCGTCGCGATGAGCCCTGGGGTGAACCACTGTGAATCGAAAAAAGGCCGGAAGGAAAGCGTTATCTGACTACTGTCCTGCATCATCAGACGGACAATGAGTAGCACGAAAATCGCCAGAATACCGAGTTGAATAAAGACCAGTAACTTATCGAATTTCGCCGTTTGCTGTATCCCGAGATAGTTGATTCCGGTGCCAATAGCCACATAAATCAACGGCCAGACCCAGACCGGGATTTGCGGTAAAATAGCGTGGACCGCGACGCCGCCCAGCACTGCCACAAGCGTAGGGAACAAAAGATAATCCAGCAATAATATCCATCCGGTAAGAAACCCTACGGCGGGATTAATACATACGCCAGCATACGCATAGGCCGAACCCGACGAGGAGATATGCTGCGATAAGGTAGAGTAGCTGTACGCGGTAAAAAACATCGCGATAGCGCCAATAATATAAACCAGCGCAACCATACCGTGCGAAAGATTATAAACGACGCCATAAAGAGAGACTGGTGCGATAGGCACCATAAACACCAGACCATAAAGCACTAAATCGGTAAGAGACAATTTTTTGACTTTTTTCATGATAAATACCTTAATGGCTTTTTATGCCAGGTCGCGTAAAAACGCGCTTACCGCTGCGAGGCAGGGCGCGATATTTTCTTCATGTGGGTTATGGCTGCTGCCGGGAATAGTGACCGCGCGGCAGTCTGAAATGTGAGAGAGAAGCGGCGAGACGACGCGCTCGGTTGCCTGATCGTTTTCGCCGCGTAGTACCAGAACAGGACAGCGTATCTGGCACAAATGGGGCGTAATATCCCAGTCGGCAAGTTTGCCATTTGCCGCCAGTTCATTGGTTCCCCATAAAATGTGATAACCCGTAGGGTCGGCGGCGAACTGCGCATTAGATCGCTGAACATGAACGGCTTCTTCCGCGAGGGTATAAACGTGCCTGGCATAGTAAGCGACCAGCTGTTCCGGTGGGTTTTGATAAATGACGGCGGGCATAATGACGTTTTTGATATCGTCATCGGACATTGGCGTCAGAGCGTTAAAGAGCCGTATGGCTTCCTGTTGCCACAGGGCGATACTGGCCGGCGAACTGGCCAGTATCGTCCCGCGAAGCCCGGCAGGCTGTAAGCAGGCGTGCTCTGCGGCAAGCATTCCGCCCCAGGAATGTCCCAGTATCGAATACCCGTGTCCAATACCCAGGTGATGAATTAATTGGGTTAATTGACGGAGATAACGCGCAATCGTCCAGAAAGACGCATCGGCATGAGGAAAATGCGTTGAACGACCGCAGCCATATTGATCGTAAAATATTACCATGCGCCCGTCATCAGCCAGACGGCGATAATTTAATAAATAATCAAAGCCGCCAGAAGGGCCGCCGTGAAGGATAATGAGCGGCGTGAGTAATGATTTTCTGTCTCCATAAATCCGATAGCTTGTCAATATGTTTTCAGAAAACATTTCGCCATAGAGATAAGTATCATTCATATTCTTAATGACTCAGTGTGTGGCAGGGCAGGCGAAATTTATATTCGCCTGGATAATATTATTTTTTTATTGTGTGTAAAACATTACACCAGAAGGTGGCGTAATGTTCCCATTGCAGAAACTGCGGGCTTCCCCAGTGCGGCGAACAATCACTGGCAAAGCAACATACTTTCCCTTTATGGTAAGTACCCATAACTAACAGTGGATCGCCATTAATTTCAGCAAGGATTTGACTATTTTCTTTGGCGATAAGCTTGTTATAACCCAACAGCGGCGGCCATTCACTAAATGGCTGGGTAATAACATGCTCTACCGCAGTATTTATTGCTTTACATCCTTGCGGTAGTTCTACGCGGTCATCTACATCCAGCATATCAACCGGCAATACCTCCGCCAGAACCGTATTTTTATAATTGGCTTTTGCTTCTATTCCCGTAAAGGATAAATACCCGCCGATCTTCAACAGACCGCCGCCCTCAGCAACATAATCCGTGATAAGTTGTAACGCATCAGGAATAATGTCCATATTATAAAACGTTCTGTTTTGTAACAGGAACGTATTGCTACCGATATCACTGATGACGATCGCATCATAGCAGGCTAATGCTTCGACGGTTTGCGGAAAACGAGTTTGCACAATATGGGCAGGCATGTAGTCCACATCAATATTACCCTGGCGTAAGCAGGATAATAAATAGTCTGCGCCTTCTTCATATTTGCTCGATGTAAAGCTATCAAAACCTTTAGAGTGAATCATATGAATGTGCCAGGATTCGCCAATAAATAAAATTTTCATTATGTCACCTGTTAATTAATGTTAATGACTTTATTAGATTGGGTACGCATTCGATGTAAAACCTGCAAGTGCTGAGGCATACTCGACGCACCGACTTGTTCCACCGCCAGAGAAGCGAAAGCGGAGGCATATTGAATGGCTGCGACCATATCTGCTTGTCGCGCCAGCGCGGCGGCTAAGGCGCCATTAAAAGCGTCACCGGCCCCAGCGGCATCTTTTACCACGGCGCTCCACGCAGGAATATACAACGTGCGGGCGTGCTCACAGAGCAGAGAACCACGGGCGCCAAGGGTAATGATGACTTTTTTCACCCCGGATTGCAGAATAATATTTCCGGCTTTTTTCGCATCATTAATATCAGTAATAGTTACGCCGGATAAAAAAGAGGCTTCAGTTTCATTCGGCGTGATGATGTCAATATCAGATAGTAAATGCGTCACCTGTTTCGTATAGGGGGCAGGATTCAGCATGATCATTTTATTTTCTTGTTTGCCCAGGCGAATAAATTCAGTCAACGCTTCAATGTTCGTTTCGAGCTGCATTAACATAACGTCAGACTCGGCGATATAACGGTGTTGCTCGTTAATCTCTTGCGTGGTGAGCATCATATTGGCGCCAGGGTAGATGGCGATAATATTATCGCCATCCACGGCGGAGACATAGATTAATGCGCTACCGGTGGGCGCTTTATCTGTTTGATACGCGCTGTATGAGGCGATGCCTGATTGAATAATATGATTCATAGCAAATGCGCTGAACTGATCTTTGCCCACTTTAAAAATAAAATGTGCCGCAGCGCCGGCATTGTTTGCCGCTAAAGCCTGGTTGGCTCCTTTACCGCCAGGATAGAATCCAAATTGACTGGCCAGAATGGATTCTCCGCTTTGTGGAAACCACGGCACGGTTGCTGAAACATCAATATTAAATGAGCCTAAAACACACACCTTGCCTGCTTTTTTTGTGCTTTCCCGGCGCAGTTTTGCATCCTGATGGATTGGTGTGGCGATAGTGCTGGAGATATCAATCTTATTTTCAGTGATAAGCTTACTCAGCGCGTCACGGTTTAAAATCCCTCCGCCATAGCAACGCTGAAGCATACCTGATTTCTGGAAATAGCGTAGATCGGAACGAATAGTCTCCTGGCTAACCTTATAAAGGTCTGAAAGTTTACTGACGCTAACACTATTATCCTTTATCAGTAAATTAATGATGGCATGACGTCTTTCTTCTTTAAACATATTGCCTCCGGGTAGTGAGTTGAATTGTATTTATAGCAATGTTGTCATGCGGTGAATTCAATCACAGATTATGCGGTCAACCGGAAGTAACCTCAAATGAATGTCAATAATCAGAAGCGCAGTCAATGTGTTAAATATTAATTGCTTACAGAAGGGGGAAATAGTTTTGTGAGTGTTGTCATATATTTTCTATGTAATATGACGGGGTGAACGTAAAATAGTTGGGCTTGCACGATTCAGTGAGTATATGCAGCCGGACAGCGTTCGCTTATCAGTCGCTACCCTCGACGAAATAAGACGATATCGCTCTCCGGCCCTGGGGTTATATACGCTCGATTTTTGCCGGCAGCCCCTGACGTACCGCCGCGCCAGAAACCCAGTCGAGCCAGGTGTTGGTAATGGTTCTTGTCGGATCGGCAAAGCCCAGATCGTTAAGATTTATGCCTGCCCTGATTTGTGGATCATACGGCATAGGCACGCCATCCAGAGAGTGCTGCGTTGCGCCCATCTCGCGGTGGCCATATCCGTGTTCGATGGCGATGACGCCTGGCATCACGCCATTTAACAAACTGATTTGCGCCACGACCTGACCGCCCGGCGTAATGATCCGTACCCGATCGCCATGTTGCAGTCCATAACGCTCGCCGTCTTGCGGATTCAGCGCCACCAGGTTTGCTGGCTTCACATGGTGTAAGCGCGGGATGACGGCTGTTGAGCTGGACATGGTATTTGATTTAAATGAAATCAGTTTCAGCGGCCATTGCCCAATGGGAAACTGGTCGTCAATCGCACGACCATCTGACAAACGCGCCGGATACCAGACCGGGCAACCGCTGAAACGCTCCCCGGTGATGGCGTGACGGTGGGCGGCGACATCTGCATTCCAGATCTGTAAGGGTTTTTTCCACGCGTTACCTAACCGTTGCTCCGTATAGCCGCTATCCTCGGGCGCAAACCGGCCGCCACGCGAGTAGATAAACGCCACACGACCAACCTCATCAGCTTTAAGCGTGTGCTGAATTGCTGGCAGAATGCGGCTGACGCCGGTAAGCGAAATATCTTCCTGATTTGCCGGCGCGACCGGTGTCTTGCCCATAAAGGCGATATTAGCGGCTACGCGCAGATAGAAGTCTTCCGCCCGGTTCAGTGGAAAAGCATTGCCCTGCGGATCGGTTATCGCCCGGTCGCCGAAGCCGGGCAGATGGAGCCGTTTTGCTACCGCAATACAAAATGCTTCCATTGAGACAGGTTGCCCGTCCGCCGTTCGGTGAGTGGCGGGGGCGACAACCGGCCAGCGGGCGGTAGTGGCTTTACTGGCTACGCCGCCCCAGGGCGCCGTAAATCCCCAGCTCTCAAAATTGTGCGTATCCGGCACAATGTAATCCGCCAGCGCCGTCGTTTCATTCATAAAGGCGTCAATCGCGATAAAGAGCGGCAGTCGGCGAGGGTCTTTTAGCTTTTCTTCCGCCACGGCGCGTAGACCGGGAACACCGTAAAACGGGTTGCTCATATTGGAAATCCAGGCTTTAAGCGGATAAGGATAGCCTTCGAGCGCGGAGGTCAACAGTTCGGTAAGCTGGCCTGCCACAAAGGGATACCACGGCGCTTTGGCTGGATAAGGGGATTGCCCGTCGGCAATTTTGTCGCGGTATTCTTCCGATGCTTCATAAGCGGTTTTGCTACGGGCAATACTTAACCCGGACGGTTTCACTTTTCCGGCAAAACTGTTCATGTTGTAGCGGGGGCCGTCGCTAACGCCGTTGAATTTGCCGCCGCCGACAAAGACGCCGCCGGACAAGCTGAGGTTGCCGATCAGCGCGTTAAGCATCATGACCGACCAGGCGTTATAAAACCCATTGCCGGCCATCATGCCGCCGTGACTGATGACTGCGGCTTTACGTCCGTGAGCGGTAAAGGTTTCCGCCAGCGCGATAATTTGCGCTTCCGGCACGCCGCACTGTTCGCTGTATTGCGCCAACGAGAGCTTTTCTGCCGCCTCTTTCAGGCGTTGCAACCCGCTCTTCACCGTGACCCGTTGGCCGTCGGCGAGCGTAACGTACTGCGTCACGAAAAGCCGTGCCTGTCGGCAAGTGGAGGCATCGACCAACTCGCCGTCGGTATTCAGTACGACAGGGGTCTCTTCGCCATCGGGCGTAAGATGGCGTAGCGTCAGGTGTTGTCCGGCAAGCGTCGGCAGTTCATCCGCAATGACCAGGTGCGTGGCGTTGGTCCAACTTTGCTCGCCGGCCTGCTGCATCGCCTGTACGCCGGGAATCGCCAGATAATCAGCATTATAACGTTGATTATCTATGATCCAGCGGATCATCCCCATTGCCAGCGCCGAATCGCTGCCGGGCATGACCGGTTGCCAGCGACCGCGAGGATCGGCGAGCACCGTTGATAAGGGGAGGGCGGGGGCGACCACGACGTATTGAAAATTCTCACGCAGCCGGGCGCTCGCCAACTGACGCGCCTGGCGTTTAAAGGGATTACCGGACTGTGCCGGGGAGGTGCCCATAAAGAGCGCAAACTCCACGTTTTCCCAGTCGGGTTTGACATGCGGGTTTTTATCCAGATCGCCCATCAATGCCCCGGAGCCGGCCCGGTAAGCCAGTCCACAGTAGGCGCCATGCGCGCCGAAATTCTTGCTGCCGAAGCTATTTAGCGCAAAACGACGCAGAAACGCATCGCGGCCTTCGTCGCTGGTATTCGTGACCAGTAACTGATTGGTTTTGGGCCCGAAACTGGGATGCTTTGCGTCAATTGGCGTATCCGGCGCATGAATAGCGCGCAGTCCGTCCACATGACCTTCGCCAAACAGATCGCCGCCTTCCACGACTTCTTCAATAAGCTGCTCAAAGCTGATGCGCTGCCATTTCCCTTCGCCGCGTTTACCCACGCGTTTCATTGGTTCAAGCAGTCGCAGCGGACTGTACAGGCTTTCCAGCAGTGTGGCGCCGCGCGCGCAGGCGGTTGAGCGGGCGTCAAGACCGCTTTCTCCCGCCAGTTGCTCCATGGCTTCGCTAAAAGGCACGGATGAGTCAATCGGGTGTTCCTGCGACAAGGGGTGATAGGGATTGCCGGCGATGCGTATCACTTTGCCATCGGCATTTACCCTGGCGCGGATACCGCACTGTGTCCAACAGCCGAAGCATTGCGTCATGGCGATGGTTTGTTGTGGATTTTGCTGCCAGTGCGTTTGCGCCTGCGCCTCCGGAATTAACGCATTGCCAAAGATGCGGTCGCGCGTTACCTTGCCGGACGTCCCGTTTAACAGGCCATCAATTGCGCGTTTCGCCACATCACGGTAGCTCAGACCAAAAGTGACCATCCCACCGACGGCGAGACCGACTTTTAGCCACTGACGACGGGTTAAATTAGCCATGTTGTAATCTCCTGGTGAGTCCGTTCAGCGTTTCACGAATAATAATCAGTAGCGCTATCCACAGGCCGAAGGTGCCGAGAATAGCCAGCCAGCCATCCGTTCCGCCTGGTAACGAGTAAGGGTTAAATTGCGCGTTGAACTTGGGTACGGTTTGTACCTGAATCAACAATGTCCAGCGCATCAGCCAACATAGCGCCAGCGCGCTCAGAACCAGCAGGACGCGTCTTAGCTGCGATAACGGATGACGTAGCGCCAGGCTACAGAACAGTAGTGTGAATACCCACAGCGCTAGCCAGCCGACAGCGTAATATTTGGCTGACAGGGCGACAGTAATCCACTGACGGATTGCCGTGCCGGAAAGCGTATCGCCGCTAACCCACATGGCCACAACCAGCCCCAGCGCCGCCAGCGTCCAGAGTTGTCCCCACAATATTTTTGGCAGCCTTACCGAGTCGCGTCGGGCGGCGACAATCATCAGCGCGAAGAACGCCTGTAAGGCGCTAAGAAACATCGCCACGGGGAAGGCGTAGCTAAACCAGATTGGGCGCGCCAGCACAACGGAGACTTCGCGGCCGGTATAAATCAACAGGCCCACCGCGCAAAGCGCGCTGGCTAACGCCAACCATTTTGTGACGTTGTAACTTTTATTGAATAATCGTTTTATCTGCTGCGCCAGGAACCACAGCGCGAGAAATCCGGTAAACAGCGGCAGGAACAACGCTCCCCAGGGCATCCACGACCAGGGCGTCGGCCAGGCATAGAAATGCCAGACGCGGGCGGTCTGGTGCAGATCCGCCGTCAGCGCCAGCGGTGCGGTAATCGCACAGGTAATGGCAATCAGTAATGCCCGATTTTCTTCTGTTGCGGCGTCTTTTTTCCGCCAGTGAAGATAACAGGCAAACAGTGCGGCGCAGGCGGCAATGCCAATAAAAAAGAAATATTGTACCGCCCACGGCAGCCAGCTAATGTCCTGCGGGTGAGCCAGCACTTCTTCAATGATGAGTGAATGCGTCATTCAGACCTCCTGCCAAAGCGCGGGCTGCGCACGGCCCATTAATGGGGTGACAAAGGCGTCGTCCAGACCCAGGTAGAAAACATGGGGCGACGTGCCGTTTTCCGGCTTTAATACCTTGATAGCGTCGCGATGTTGATGAAGCAGGGTGGCGATGCGGCTATGGGGATCTTTGATATCGCCAATAATACGCGCGCCGCCGACGCAGGACTCTACGCAAGCGGGTAACAGTCCGGCTTCCAGACGATGGACGCAAAACGTGCATTTATCGGCAGTTTGCGTTTCATGATTGATAAATCGGGCGTCGTAAGGACACGCCTGTACACAATAGGCGCAGCCGACGCAGCGTTTGTTATCCACCACCACAATGCCGTCTTCCCGCTGAAAGGTGGCTTGTACCGGGCAGACCGGCACGCAGGGGGGGTTATCGCAATGGTTGCACAGACGCGGCAACAGCACATTCGTGACTTCCTGACTACCTTCACGCTGGACCTGGTATTGGTTTACCGTCGTACGAAACGCGCCCTGCGGCGTTTGGTTTTCAATAGTGCAACTTACGGTACAGGACTGACAGCCGATACAACGCCGCAGGTCGATAAGCATGGCGTAACGGTGTCGGGGAGAGCCTTCATGCCGCTCCGGCGAAAAAGGAAATTTCGCTTCAGCCAGCGGAACCAGCGAGGCGCCAGCGGTCAGGACGCCGAGCTGCTGGAGAAATTGCCGTTTACTGTTGTCCATATTGACTCCCGTCCACATTGCCAACAATGAAACATTTGTCACGATGTTGGTTTATGTGTAATGAATAAAAAATGTTGATGATTTACAGTGTAAAAATCGAGGCGGGGTACGCTCTATTGTGGTTAACCACATACCCGGCTTGTTGTTGATCTAAAACAACATAATTGACAGGGATATTGGGGTGAGAGGTAAAACCGTAAGGCGCCTGGCGGTGTTGGCGGCAGTAGGGCTGCTTTGTCATGGCGCGTGGGCAGGGACGTGGAATATCGGTATTTTGGCCATGCGCGGCGAGGCGTCTACGCGTAGCCACTGGCAACCGTTGGCAAAGACATTAAGCCAACAGCTTCCAGGCGAAACCTTTCACATCCAGCCGCTGGATCTGCATCAAATGCAGGAAGCCGTTAACCAGGGAACCGTGCAGTTTGTGATAACCAACCCGGCGCAATTTGTCCAACTGAACAGCCATGCGCCGCTCCGCTGGTTAGCTTCCCTGCGCTCCACGCGCGATGGGAAAGCGGTGAGTAATGTTATTGGCAGCGTGATTTTGACCCGGCGCGATAGCGGCATCACCACGGCGCATGATCTCATCGGTAAGACAGTCGGCGCGATTGATGCTCAGGCGTTTGGCGGCTATTTATTAGGCTATAAAGCGCTCAGCGACGCGGGCTTACGCCCGGAGCGCGATTTTCATCTTCGTTTTACCGGATTTCCTGGCGATGCCCTAGTCTATATGCTGCGCGAAAAAGCGGTGCAGGCGGCAATTGTGCCAGTGTGCCTGTTAGAAAATATGGATCAGGAAGGCTTGATTAATAAAAAGGACTTTATCGCGCTGCTTGCCCGACCGACGCCCCTGCCTTGCTTAACCAGTACGCCGTTATATCCTGACTGGTCGTTCGCGGCGCTACCTGCGGTAAGCGATGCGCTGGCGGATCGCGTAACGCGAGCGCTATTCAACGCGCCCGCCGCCGCGTCATTTCACTGGGGCGCGCCAGCGTCGACCAGTCAGGTAGAAGCGTTGCTGCGTGATGTTCGTCAGCACCCTCAGCAGCGTCGACTGTGGCTGGATGTCAAAAGTTGGTTAATCCAGCACCAGCTAATGGTTGGCGGCGTGATTCTGGCGTTCCTGTTGCTCACGCTCAATTATATTTGGGTCATGCTGCTGGTGCGTCGACGCGGAAAACAACTGGAACGTAATAGCGTAGTTCTTCATCAGCATGAGCGGGCGCTGGAAACCGCCCGGCAAATGAGCGTGTTGGGTGAAATGACCTCCGGGTTTGCCCATGAGCTTAATCAGCCGCTTTCCGCGATTCGACATTATGCCCAGGGGTGCCTGATTCGACTGCGCGTTGCAGATGAACAGCATCCCTTGCTGCCGGCGCTGGAGCAGATTGACCAGCAGGCGCAACGCGGTGCGGATACTCTGCGTAACCTGCGTCACTGGGTTAGCCAGGCGCAGGGCAACCCGGTGCTAACCGAAGCGTGGAAGGCCATAGCCATTCGCGAGGCGATTGATCATGTCTGGCAATTGTTGCGTATGGCGCAACAGTTTCCGGCAGTGACTCTGCATACCGAGGTTAGCGCTGCGCTGCGCGTAACGCTGCCGTCAGTGCTGCTGGAGCAGGTACTGGCGAATATCATTCTTAATGCGGCTCAGGCGGGCGCCACCCATTTATGGGTCGTTGCTGAACGCACTGAAAACGGCATCAGTATCGTTTTACAGGATAACGCCGGGGGAATCGATGAGGCGCTATTACGCCAGGCGTTTCAGCCGTTTATGACCACCCGCAAAGAGGGGATGGGCTTAGGGCTGGCAATTTGCCAGCGGCTGGTGCGGTATGGGCGGGGCGATATCAGCATCAGGAACCAGACCGCGCCGGACGGTCTGTCGGGAACGATGGTCACGATACATTTCTTACATGAGCATGGGGGCAGGGATGGCGACAATTCATCTACTGGATGATGATACGGCGGTCACTAACGCGTGCGCGTTTTTACTGGAAAGTCTGGGATATGACGTAAAATGCTGGGCGCAGGGGACGGATTTTTTGGCGCAGGCCAGTCTGTATCAGGCCGGGGTCGTATTACTGGATATGCGAATGCCGGTACTGGATGGGCAGGGCGTTCATGATGCGTTGCGCCAGTGCGGAAGTACCCTGGCGGTTGTTTTTCTTACCGGGCATGGCGATGTACCGATGGCCGTGGAGCAGATGAAACGCGGCGCCGTCGATTTTCTGCAAAAACCGGTATCGGTAAAACCGCTACAGGCGGCGCTGGAGCGTGCGCTGACGGTTTCATCGGCAGCGGTGGCGCGCCGTGAGATTATACTGTGTTACCAGCAATTGACGCCGAAAGAGCGTGAGCTGGCCAGCCTGGTGGCAAAAGGATTTATGAACCGTGAAATTGCGGAAGCGATGAATATCGCGGTGCGTACCGTAGAGGTTCACCGCGCCAGAGTTATGGAAAAAATGCAGGCCGGTAGCCTGGCGGAGCTGATTAGGCGTTTCGAAAAAATGGTCTCGCCAGAGACCAGAATACGAACAACGTATGAGTCATGAATAATAAATCGCGTTATTTCTTTGATTTGAATCAAATTTTGTTTAATTGAGAAGACTGTTATATTCTGTTGGTTTGAGCTGGCGACGAGTAAAACGTATGACAAAACCGACAAAAGATGACGAACTGTACCGCGAGATGTGCCGGGTGGTGGGCAAGGTCGTGCTGGAAATGCGCGATCTAGGGCAGGAGCCTAAATATATTGTTATTGCGGGCGTGTTAAGAACCGCGCTGGCGAATCAACGCATCCAACGTAGCGCGTTAGAAAAACAGGCGATGGAAACCGTGATTAACGCTCTGGCGCGGTCATAGCCGCTATCAGGGTGGCAATAACGAAATCGCCTTTGAATCGTCGCGATTGTCACCATGGCGGGCTTGTTGCCCGCCGTTAGCGATGCGCAGGGTTATCAGGTGATGGCTAAGCGCAGCCCTAACGTATCAGGGTACGGCTCAAAATAATTCTGGCTGCGTAGATAGTCATCCGGATGTTCCGCCAGATAGTGCTTCAGCAGCGTTAACGGTGCCAGGATAGGTAGTCGGCCCGCCCGGTAGCCGAGAATCACCTCGCGTAATTCCGTGCGTTGCCTGCTGTTCAACGCGCGGTGAAAATAGCCCTGGATATGCATCAGCACATTGGTGTGATTTTTACGTGAAGCGGGATGGCGCAGGATAGCCATCAGTTTTTCTCTGTATCGGACAAAGAAGGCATCCAGATCGTCCCACTCATGCAGACGCGCGACGAAAGGGCCAATTTCGCGATAGCCGGCCTGGTGATGGGCGAGAAGCTGAAGTTTGTATCGGCTATGAAACGCGAGCAAACTGTGACGACTCAAGCCCTGCGCGCGTAGCGCATTTAATTCATGTAGCGCGAAGATACGTGCGATGAAGTTCTCGCGTAGTACCGGATCGTGCAGGCGACCATCTTCCTCTATCGGCAGCCAGGGATATTTCTCCATCATCGCGGCGGTAAACAGCCCCGTGCCAGCTTTGCGGCCCCTGTTACCCTTTTCATCATACAGGCGAACGCGCTCCATTCCGCAACTGGGCGATTTTGCACACACAATAAACCCCGCCAGTTCGCCTATTGTTGGCAGAAACCGATCGGCAAAGGCATTCATTCGCTCGGTGACGTCATCGTGCGGGGCATGGCTATAGCGCATCCGAATGTCGCCACAGGTCGTCTGGATAAGACGCAGCGCAGGGCGAGGAACGGGCAGGCCGATCGCCACCTCCGGGCAGATCGGTTTGTAGGCCACCCACGATGCCAGAGAGTTCATGACGAAATCCATACGCTTATGTCCGCCATCAAAGCGTACCGCGGCGCCAGTCAGACATCCGCTAATGCCGACTACGGGTTTGTTATTCATGATTCCCCCTTATTGAAAGTACGACGACTGACGCCAATGGCGCAAAATGTTATCTCACGCTGATTTAAAACTTACACAACTTTGTTTTTTTGTCTAAGTTTTCGCGGGGATTTTTTTGACGTAGTTAAATATCAATAAGATAGCATGAGGGGAAGAAATCTATTTCAGCGCTTATAGTGTGATAACCTCCAGCGAAGCGACAATGTTGCGCCACTGGGCAAGCTGTTTTTTCTGCCCGGCAGTGAGCTTTCCGGTGGTCACCAGGAACCATTTTCTCTGGGCGAACAGCTCGGGTACCAGCACGGTTGGTGGAGAGGGAAGCACATTGAGCCGCAGCTCTTGTCCGGTACGAGTCAACGCTTCCAGCCAGATTTCACAGTGATCCGAGAGATTCCATCCGCTAATAAATGCGTTGTGGCCAGGCGCTTTTCTGTCGGCTTCAAGGCAAAAAGAGGTGTAGGCAATAATGATGCCATCCAGTACTTCGCGCAGCGTCATCACGGCGGGAAGATGCGCTGACACTTTGCTGCGCAACGGACGCAATAAATGGGTCACCAGTTCTGCACGGGGATATTCCCGGCCACAGTCATAAATCAACTGCCGTAGCGCGTCAGTTCGCCCTTCGTGGAGATGTTGAAGCATCGTCTCCTGGATCGTTATCCAGTTATCGCCCAGGCGAATGACCGGACGCGACAGTAAGGGTTTGACCTGGCTTATCGGTACGCCTTTTCTCACCCAGTCGAGGATGTTAAGCGCTTGTCGAATATCGTCATCGCTGTATAAGCGATGTCCGCCATCAGTACGCTGCGGTTTCAATAAACCATAGCGTCGCTGCCATGCCCTTAGCGTGGCGGCATTGATACCGCATAGTCTGGCAAATTCGCCGATAGAATACGACATGGTAAAGCCCGTTAAATAAGGGGATTCTACTATATCATGATTAAATGAAGACTAAGAGCCTATCCCATTAGGCTATTTTATTCGCCATTTTGGGACCAGGCAGTGCTCAAAATCCTCACGTACTACGTGTACGCTCCGGTTTCTGCGCGCTGGCCTGCCCCAAACTGGCTTCAACAATTACACCTACTGGGATAGGCTCTAAGGCAGTGATAAATGGTGCGGCATACCAGGGCATCCGTATGGATTTTGTCGATGATGAGCAATACTACGTGGCGTAAGGCTCATCAAAATATGACCAATGCTTAATACCATCGGATGCCCCTGGTTAATACTCTATTAACCTCATTCTTCGGGCGCAGTTAAGTAACTCTGTCACTTTATGAACCTGTAGCTTTCTCATCATATTCATCCGGTGTGTTTCGACGGTTTTTATACTGATATGTAGCTTTTCGCTGATCCCATGATTGGTATACCCCTCGTCAATAAGCTTAAGAACCTGACGTTCGCGTAAAGTAAGCAGTTGATGATTGGTCGTGTCAGTGTTTAATTCAGCCAGGATAGCTTCCCGATTCAACGTCGGGTCAATGTAACGCTTGTTTACTGCTACCGTTTGTAATGCCGCTAACAGAACTTGCTGACTACTGCTTTTTAAAACATAGCCATTAGCCCCTGCGGCTAAAGTTTTAATGGTCATATACTCTTGTTGGTATGCCGTGTAAACCAGAATATTCATTGCTGGCCAACGCTGATGTAATTGAGGAATGATATCCAGGCCATTGATACCAGGTAAGCTAAGATCAAGGATAATTATGTCAGGCTCGTATGCACAACAGGCATTATAAACCTCAAGACCATTTTTAACATGTTCTACAATTTTAAAATGAGGCCAGGGTAGTAAGGCATTCATAATGCCGTTAATGATGATCTCATGATCGTCTACTAATAAGATCTTATATTCTTTCATTTTGCTGCCCTCGCGAAAATTAAGATAATATTAAGTAATGGTGTGGTTTTTGAAGATCATACGTATTTTCTGGCGTAAGTCGGTTAGTTCCTCCAGCGCGATGATTTTCCCCATTTTTACGCGATTCTCAATGTCTACGACATCGCATACCAATTCAGTCTGCCCTATTTGACCTAAACAGCCTTTTAATGTGTGAATTAACTGATCGATTTTTTTTCCAGCCGATACGGCATTTTCAATATCAGCCAGCAAGAGGTCCAGTGATTGGAAAATCTTGCTATTAATGACCATATCATCTGTCGCCAGTAGCGCTGAACAGCGACTCGGATCCTGCTCCTGTAGCTCTATATTTCGTAAAAGTTGGTATTCTGCGGCAATACTGATATAGCGAGCTAAGGTAGCCAATGTCACTGGTTTGGTAATGTAATGATGAATCCCATTTTTTTTACAACGATGAATATCTTCTGTCGCTACGCTAGCGGATAGCGCCACAAACATGCAGTCAGGATCTAAATTATTCGGCCCATCATGCCATAATTGTACACATTCAATACCATCTATTTCTGGCATTCTAATGTCAATCAGTACTAAATCGAATCGCTGCTGTTGTGATAAAGTCAGAGCCTCGTTACTGCTGGCGGCAATAGTGACATGTTGGCCCAGGCTGACAAGCATTTTGCCGATGATATCCCGATTAATATCGGCATCATCAACCAAAAGAATCTGCAACTGCCAGGGAGGTAACAAATTATTTATTACTGGTATATTTGGTATACACAATATTAACTGTTGTGCCAGGTCGTAGAGTTTTCCGGGGAAGTACAGAAGCTCTGCATTGAGAAGCGCATTTTGCTGGTGGGGTGATTCGCTGCGTATTCCCCAGCAAGCCAGTTGGCGATGCAGGCCGAAAGGCGCTGACAGTGTCCCTTTAATTGGTTGAGGCGGCTGGTATTCTTGTAAGGGTAATACTAGCGAGACACAGGTTCCAACCCCGGGGACACTTGTTAGTGTCAGATTACCGCCCATCATTTTAGCCAGGCTTGACGCAATAGTCAGTCCAATTCCTGTACCTTGCGAATTTGTGTCTGCTTGATAAAAAGCAGTAAAGATTTGAGACTGCTGCTGTATTTCAATCCCTTTACCGCTATCGCTAACCAGAAATATTAATTGTTCCCCATGACGCTTGACCGTCAGACGTATCCCTCCGGTTTCGGTAAATTTTACCGCGTTCCCGAGTAAATTAACCAAAATTTGCCGTAAACGGATACTGTCGGTATGAAAATAGAGAGGGACATGTTGGCCGACAAAAGTACGTAATGACAACTTTTTGCTTTGCGCCGGCCCCTGGATGGTTTGCATTGCCTGGTCCAGTAACGGCAGTAACGCTGTTTCTTCCATATGTAATGTGAAATGACCAGACTCGATGCGTGAAAAATCCAGCAGATTATTAATAATAGCTAACAAAGACAGTGTACAATTCCTGGCGGTATCAGCTAATCCTTGCTGCTCTATGTTTAAAGGGGTGGTTTGTAATAATTCAATCGCACCGAGTACGCCATTCATCGGAGTACGTAACTCATGACTTATTACCGTCAGATGAATGCTTTTACGTTTGTTAGCTTGCTCAGCGCGTTTTTTTGCTTCATTTAGCGCCTGCGTGCGCTCTGCGACTTTGTTTTCCAGATTGTCGTATTGTACTTGTAGAGTATCAAGCAGTTGGTTAAAAGCACAGGCAATACTATCTAATTCATCCAGTCGTTGTGCTGGTAAACGTGTGCTCAGCGGTGCAGTTGCGGTTTTATTAATGACATCGACAAAACGCCATAACGGTTTGGCCAGTGAGCGATGTAGTAACCAACAAAAAGCCGACGTCATCAACACCAATGCTGTTAATGTAAAGGGGATTTGTTGAAGGATAGTTTTTAAGATACGACTATGTAGATTACCGTATGGGTACAGGGTAACCAGACTCCATCCGGGGCCATGCAAGGTTGTGCGTAATATCAGAAATCCGGGAATTTGTTGCCATCCGTCATGCAGCGTTACATTTTCTAGTCGTGTACGTATTTTTTGCGGTATGTATGAAAACGGCAGTAAGTGGTTGTTTTGATCCAGCCATACATGAATACTATCATCTAATGGTAGGTGGCTCTTGGTAATGAGATCGGGAAGTTTAACCGTCACCCCAAAAAATACACCTTGCTGATCGGCAACCGCAACGGAAACATGCCATTCTTTGCCGTTTATGTATTCTGGTTCACTCCAGTAAAACCCGGCATGGGTTGGGTATAAAGGAAATCTTTTTCGCGTTATAAGCTGTAGAGTAGAATAATCTGAAGGGTTATCAGTAGATAATACCGAAACCTCATTTTTATGGTTAAGAATAAAACTATCGCGACGAAAGCTTTTTTCATCGATATCAGAGGACTGCAGAAAGAGACGATGCTTCTCTCCGTTTAGCGTCGGCGTGCAATTTGAAGGATCGACAGATAGACGCCGACTCACCTCAGGAAAAGTATCGTTATGATGAATCACAGTCGCTAATGAGCATTGATACATTAAATTTTTAGCGTCACGCTCAGCCTCTCCAAATCGTTGATTGCTTTGTACAATATTCATCTCGGATAGAGCGGATAAGTCCTCTATTATATGCTGCCGTTCCTGAACCATTGATATATAAGCTGCAGTAAGTACAGATAGCAGCCAAATAATTATTATTGTTAATAAGAATAAAAAAATTAGCCTGATTACTAAAGATGTTTGCAGCGTATTCTTGGGATTCAGCAAATTCATAATGCTTTCCTTCTGTTGCCTGTTGCAAAATCTTTGGCACTTGATCACTATCGCAGTATATATAGTTTCACCAGAAGATTAATCGATGGTGTTATCATTAGGAAGATAAATTTCTTCATATATAACCCACTCGATGACTACAATTACTTTTTAATAAGGTGGCGATGTGAAAACATCGTAACAGTTTATTTAATAAATAATTTTTCAAATTGTAATTTTTTGTGTCGATGCTGAAAATGTAATTGTGAATTCATCGAAAAATCCGAATGATAGAATCGCCTGTGACAAGATATATGTAGACAGCATCCTGATATTGTACAAGAAGAGTATAGTTGAAATAAATGTGAATCAGGCTTTTTACGGATGTGGTTGTGAGCGAATTTGATAGAAACTCTCTTTTATGTCTGAGGAGGGATTCATGCTGGCAGTTTTAAAAGGCATTCCATTAATTCAGGATATCAAGGCCGAAGGTAATAGCCGATCCTGGATAATGACTATTGATGGGCATCCTGCCAGAGGAGAAATTTTCTCAGAAGCATTTTCTATTTCTTTGTTCTTAAATGACCTGGAAAGTTTACCTAAGCCTTGTCTTGCCTATGTGACACTACTGCTTGCAGCGCACCCGGACGTCTATGATTATGCTATACAGCTCACTGCGGATGGAGGATGGTTAAACGGTTATTATACCACAAGTAGTAGCTCTGAGCTTATTGCTATTGAGATAGAAAAACACCTGGCTTTAACTTGCATTTTAAAAAATGTAATACGTAATCACCATAAACTTTATTCTGGTGGGGTATAAAATGGTAGTAGATAAACGTTTGATCTTAATTTTACTATTTATACTCAATGCGGCAAAGAGTGATGAGTTATCATGGAAAGGCAATGACTTCACCCTCTATGCCAGACAAATGCCATTAGCAGAGGTTTTACATCTGCTCTCAGAAAACTATGATACGGCTATTACTATTAGCCCATCGATAACAGCTACATTTAGTGGAAAAATTCCGCCTGGATCACCGATCGATATTTTGAATAACCTGGCAGCACAATATGATTTGCTTACCTGGTTTGATGGCAACATGTTATATGTATATCCAGCATCTTTATTAAAACATCAGGTTATCACTTTCAATATTTTGTCTACTGGACGGTTCATTCATTACTTACGCAGCCAGAATATCCTTTCATCACCGGGATGCGAGGTTAAAGAAATTACCGGTACCAGCGCTGTGGAGGTGAGTGGTGTTCCCAGTTGTCTGACTCGTATTAGTCAATTAGCTTCAGTGCTGGATAATGCGTTAATCAAACGAAAAGACAGTGCGGTTAGTGTGAGTATATTCACGCTTAAGTATGCCACTGCGATGGATACCCAATACCAATATCGCGATCAGGCCGTCGTGGTTCCTGGGGTCGTGAGTGTATTGCGTGAGATGAGTAAAACCAGCGAACCGGCGTCATTGACGAACAATGGTTCACCCGCTACACAGACATTGCCCATGTTTGCTGCCGACCCACGCCAGAATGCAGTGATCGTTCGTGATTATGCGGCCAATATGGCCGGGTATCAGAAACTCATCACAGAATTAGATCAACGCCAGCAGATGATAGAGATTTCGGTAAAAATTATTGATGTTAATGCTGGAGATATTAATCAATTAGGCATCGACTGGGGAACGGCAGTGTCGCTGGGTGGAAAGAAAATTGCGTTCAATACAGGTTTGAATGACGGTGGTGCTAACGGTTTTTCAACGGTAATCAGCGATACCTCAAACTTTATGGTGCGTTTGAATGCACTGGAAAAAAGCTCTCAGGCTTATGTACTTTCCCAACCATCTGTGGTGACTTTAAATAATATCCAGGCGGTACTGGATAAAAATATTACTTTCTATACCAAACTGCAGGGGGAAAAAGTGGCTAAACTTGAATCCATCACTACGGGTTCTTTGTTGCGCGTTACACCTCGGTTGTTAAATGACAATGGCACGCAAAAAATAATGCTTAATCTTAATATTCAGGATGGACAACAAAGTGATACGCAAAGCGAAACAAACCCGCTGCCCGAAGTGCAAAATTCGGAAATTGCTTCGCAAGCCACATTATTGGCCGGACAAAGTCTATTGCTGGGAGGATTTAAACAAGGTAAACAAATCCACTCGCAAAACAAAATCCCATTATTGGGTGATATTCCTGTCATAGGTCATTTGTTTCGCAATGATACGACGCAAGTACATAGTGTAATCAGGCTTTTTTTGATTAAAGCCTCAGTAGTAAATAATGGCATATCTCATGGTTAATCCAAAAAGTTCCTGGAAAATACGTTTTTTAGGTCACGCCTTACAAGGCCGGGAAGTCTGGCTGAATGAAGGGAACCTGTCACTGGGGGAGAAGGGGTGCGATATTTGTATTCCGCTTACTATAAATGAAAAAATTATTCTGAGAGAACAGGCAGATAGTTTGTTTGTTGATGCCGGGAAAGCCAGAGTTAGAGTTAATGGCCGCAGATTTAATCCAAATAAGCCGCTACCATCCAGTGGGGTTTTGCAGGTTGCGGGAGTGGCTATCGCGTTTGGTAAACAGGATTGTGAACTTGCTGGTTATCAAATACCCGTTTCCAGATCAGGGTACTGGTGGTTGACTGGCGTATTCTTGGTTTTCATCGGTGGGATGGGTGTCCTGTTAAGTGTTGGCGGTCAGCCTGAAACGGTAAATGACTTACCTTTGCGGGTTAAGTTTTTATTAGACAAAAGCAACATTCATTATGTGCGGGCGCAATGGAAAGAGGATGGAAGCCTGCAGTTGTCCGGTTATTGCTCGTCACGCGAACAGATGCAAAAGGTGAGAGCGACTCTCGAATCATGGGGGGTCATGTATCGGGATGGTGTAATCTGTGATGACTTATTGATACGAGAAGTGCAGGATGTTTTGATAAAAATGGGTTACCCGCATGCTGAAGTATCCAGCGAAGGGCCGGGGAGCGTGTTAATTCATGATGATATACAGATGGATCAGCAATGGCGTAAGGTTCAACCATTACTTGCAGATATTCCCGGATTATTGCACTGGAAGATTAGTCATTCTCATCAATCTCAGGGGGATGATATTATTGCTGCGATAATAGAGAACGGTTTAGTGGGGCTTGTCAATGTTACGCCAATGCGGCGCTCTTTTGTTATCAGTGGTGTACTGGATGAATCGCATCAACGCATTTTGCAAGAAACATTAGCAGCATTAAAGAAAAAGGACCCTGCTCTTTCTTTAATTTATCAGGATATTGCGCTTTCTCATGATGAAAGCAGGTATCTGCCTGCGCCAGTGGCTGGCTTTGTACAGAGTCGTCATGGTAATTATTTATTACTGACGAACAAAGAGCGTTTACGCGTAGGGGCATTGTTACCCAATGGGGGAGAAATTGTCCATCTGAGTGCCGATGTGGTAACGATTAAACATTATGATACTTTGATTAACTATCCATTAGATTTTAAGTGAGTGGAAAATGACAACTCTGACCCGGTTAGAAGATTTGCTGCTTCATTCGCGTGAAGAGGCCAAAGGAATAATTTTACAATTAAGGGCTGCCCGGCAACAGTTAGAAGAGAACAACGGTAAGTTACAGGATCCGCAGCAATATCAGCAAAACACCTTATTGCTTGAAGCGATCGAACAGGCCGAAAATATTATCAAAACTATTTATTATCGTTACCATAACAGCGCACTTGTAGTGAGTGAGCAAGAGTAAAGTAAAAATATCTTAGAGCCTATCCCACCAGGCGTTATTGGTGCAGCCAGATTGGACACGGACAGCGCGCAAAAACCGGAGCGTACACGTAGTACGTGAGGATTTTGAGCACTGCCCAGGACCAAAATGGCAAGTAAAATAGCCCTAATGGGATAAGCTCTTGGTTAGCACGTTAATTATCTATCGTGTGGAGGTGAATGATGATAAAGAAAAAGGCTGCGGTTAGTGAATATCGTGATTTAGAGCAAAGTTACATGCAGCTAAATCACTGTCTTAAAAAATTTCACCAAATCAGGGCTAAGGTGAGTCAACAGCTTTCTGAAAGGGCAGAGAGCCCAAAAAAGAGCAGAGAGACAGAGAGTATTCTTCATAACCTATTTCCACAAGGCGTTGCCGGGGTTAACCAGGAGGCCGAGAAGGATTTAAAGAAAATAGTAAGTTTGTTTAAACAACTTGAAGTACGATTGCAACAACTTAATGCTCAAGCCCCGGTGGAGATACCGTCAGGAAAAACAAAAAGGTAAAGCATCATGTCTTCAGGAAACATCTTATGGGGAAATCAAAGCCCTATTGTGTTTAAACATAGCTTCGGCGTCGGCAGCACTGATACCGGGAGTCAGGATGACTTATCCCAGCAAAATCCGTTTGCCGAAGGGTATAGTGTTTTGCTTATTCTCCTTATGGTTATTCAGGCTATTGCAAACGATAAATTTATTGAAGTCCAGAGGAACGCTGAACGTGCCAGAAATACCCAGGCAAAGTCAAATGAGATGGATGAGGTGATTGCTAAAGCAGCCAAAGGGGATGCTAAAACCAAAGAGGAGGTGCCTGAGGATGTCATTATATACATGCGTGAACACGGTATTCTCATCGATGGTATGACCATTGAGGATTATATGGCTAAATATGGCGATCATGGGAAGCTGGATAAAGGTGGCCTACAGGCGATCAAAGCGGCTTTGGATAATGACGCCAACCGGAATACGGATCTTATGAGTCAGGGGCAGATAACAATTCAAAAAATGTCTCAGGAGCTTAACGCTGTCCTTACCCAACTGACGGGGCTTATCAGTAAGTGGGGGGAAATTTCCAGTATGATAGCTCAGAAAACGTACTCATGAAAAAAGACCCGACCCTACAACAGGCACATGACACGATGCGATTTTTCCGGCGTGGCGGCTCGCTGCGTATGTTGTTGGATGACGATGTTACACAGCCGCTTAATACTCTGTATCACTATGCCATGCAGCTTATGGAGGTAAAAGAGTTCGCCGGCGCAGCGCGACTTTTTCAATTACTGACGATATATGATGCCTGGTCATTTGACTACTGGTTTCGGTTAGGGGAATGCTGCCAGGCTCAAAAACATTGGGGGGAAGCGATATACGCTTATGGACGCGCGGCACAAATTAAGATTGATGCGCCGCAGGCGCCATGGGCCGCAGCGGAATGCTACCTCGCGTGTGATAACGTTTGTTATGCAATAAAAGCGTTAAAGGCCGTGGTGCGTATTTGCGGCGAGGTCAGTGAACATCAAATCCTTCGATTGCGTGCAGAAAAGATGTTACAGCAACTTTCTGACAGGAGCTAAAAATGAATCGAATTCACAGTAATAGCGATAGCGCCGCAGGAGTAACCGCCTTAACACATCATCACTTAAGCAATGTCAGTTGCGTTTCCTCAGGTTCGCTGGGAAAGCGCCAGCATCGTGTGAATTCTACTTTTGGCGATGGCAACGCCGCGTGTCTGCTATCCGGGAAAATTAGTCTTCAGGAGGCAAGCAATGCGTTGAAGCAACTGCTTGATGCCGTACCCGGAAATGATAAGCGTCCATCATCATTGCCTGACTTTTTGCATATCAATCCCACTGTTTTATCAATGATGATGACGTCATTAATACTCAACGTCTTTGGTAATAACGCTCAATCGTTATGTCAACAGCTTGAGCGGGCAACTGAGGTGCAAAATGCATTGCGTAATAAGCAGGTAAAGGAGTATCAGGAGCAGATCCAGAAAGCGATAGAGCAGGAGGATAAAGCGCGTAAAGCGGGCATTTTTGGCGCTATTTTTGACTGGCTTACTGGCATATTTGAAACCGTGATTGGCGCCTTAAAAGTTGTGGAAGGTTTTCTGTCCGGTAATCCCGCAGAAATGGCTAGCGGCGTAGCTTATATAGCCGCAGGTTGTGCAGGAATGGTTAAAGCCGGAGCCGAAACGGCAATGATGTGCGGTGCTGACCACGATACCTGTCAGGCGATTATTGACGTGGCAAGTAAAATTCAAGTTGGTTGTGAAGTCGTCGCGATGGCACTGGATGTTTTCCAGATTGGTCGTGCTTTTATGGCGACGAGAGGCTTATCTGGCGCAGCTGCAAAAGTGCTTGACTCCGGCTTAGGCGAAGAAATGGTTGAGCGTATGGTTGGTGCAGGGGAAGCAGAAATAGAGGAGTTGGCTGAAAAGTTTGGCGAAGAGGTGAGCGAAAAGTTTTCCAAACAATTTGAGGCGATTGAACGTGAAATGGTTTCGCCGGGCGAGATGGAAGAGGAGTCTGCTGAGTTTTCTCGTAAGGTAGAAAATAATATGACAAAAAATGCGGGAAAAAGTTTTACGAAAGAGGGGGTGAAAGCCATGGCAAAAGAAGCGGCAAAAGAAGCCCTGGAAAAATGTGCGCAAGAAGGGGGAAAGTTTCTGTTAAAAAATTTTCGTAATAAAGTTCTCTGGAATATGTTCAAAAAAATCCTGTATGCCTTACTGAGTGATTGTTCATTTAAAGGCTTACAGGCTATCAGATGTGCAACCGAGGGTGCCAGTCAGATGAATACTGGCATGGTTAACGCAGATAAAGCGAAGCTCGAAAAGAAAATAGAGCAATTAATAACTCAGCAACGGTTTCTGGATTACATTTTGCAACAAACGGAAGACCAAAAAAAGATAGAACAAAAACGCTTAGAGGAGCTTTATAAGAGTAGCGGTGCCGCGCTTAGAGATGTATTAGAGACCATTGATCACTATAGTAGCGTTCAGGCGAGAATAGCTGGCTGTCGCGCTTAATCTGAGGATAAAAATATGGAAGCGAGTAACGTAGCACTGGTATTACCAACGCCGTCCTTGTTAACGCCTTCTTCCACTCCATCACCCTCCGGGGAGGGAATGGGTACTGAATCAATGCTTCTGTTATTTGATGATATCTGGACGAAGTTAATGGAGCTTGCCAAAAAGCTGCGCGATATCATGCGCAGCTATAACGTAGAAAAACAACGGCTGGCCTGGGACCTGCAGGTCAATGCTTTACAGACGCAAATGAAAACAATTGATGAAGCGTTTAAAGCATCAATGATTACTGCGTGTGGCGCAATGTTGTCGGGAGTACTGACGATAGGACTCGGGGCTGTAGGCGGGGAAAGCGGCCTTATAGCGGGTCAAGCCACAGGCCACACTGTCGGGGGAGTCATGGGGCTGGGGGCCGGTGTAGCGCAACGTCAAAGTGATCAAGATAAAGCGATTGCCGAGCTGCAAGAAAATGGGGCCCAATCTTATAATAAATGCCTGACGGATATTATGGAGAAAGCAGCTGAAATTATGCAGCAAATCATGGGGGTGGGGCGTCACTGGTCACGGTTCTTGCTGAAATACTCCGGGCATTAACGAGGTAAACATGGTGCAAGAAATAGAGCAATGGTTGCGTCGGCATCAGGTGTTTACTGAGCCTGCATATTTAGGGGAGACCGCCATATTACTTGGGCAGCAGTTTATATTATCGCCTTACCTGGTGATCTATCGTATTGAGGCAAAAGAAATGATTATTTGTGAGTTCAGGCGCCTGACGCCCGGGCAACCTCGACCACAGCAATTGTTTCACTTACTGGGACTTTTACGCGGGATATTTGTACATCACCCGCAGTTAACATGTTTAAAGATGTTGATAATCACCGATGTTCTGGATGAAAAAAAAGCCATGCTACGCAGGAAATTATTGCGCATTCTGACAGTAATGGGAGCGACCTTTACACAGTTTGATGGCGATGACTGGACAATTTTATCCGCCGAGCATCTTATCCAGCGACGTTTTTAAATGACCTTCCTGACGTAAATCATTATCACGTGAAAATAACAATCAATAGGTATGATGATGAAAGAAAATCAGAAAAATAAAGTACCCGAAGACATTCTGAAACAGCTATTATCCGTTGATCCGGAAACCGTTTATGCCAGTGGTTACGCCTCATGGCAGGAGGGGGATTATGCGCGCGCCGTAATCGATTTTAGCTGGCTGGTGATGGCCCAGCCATGGAGTTGGCGTGCCCATATTGCATTGGCTGGCACCTGGATGATGCTTAAAGAATACACGACGGCCATTAATTTCTATGGACATGCCTTGATGCTGGATGCCAGCCATCCAGAACCGGTTTACCAAACGGGCGTCTGTCTCAAAATGATGGGGGAACCCGGGTTGGCGAGAGAGGCTTTTCAAACCGCAATCAAGATGAGTTATGCGGATGCCTCATGGAGTGAGATTCGCCAGAATGCGCAAATAATGTTCGACACTCTTATTGCTTAAATAACAGAACGAAATATGAAAATTCATATTCCGTCAGCGGCAAGTAATATCGTCGATGGTAATAGTCCTCCTTCCGGTATACAAGCGAAGGCGGCATCGTTTCCTCCCCCTGAAATTCCAGCCCCTGGCACCCCCGCAGCCCCTGTGCTGCTTACGCCTGAACAAATAAGGCAGCAGAGGGATTATACTATACATTTTATGCAATACACTATTCGTGCGCTGGGTGCGACAGTCGTGTTTGGGTTATCGGTTGCTGCAGCGGTAATTTCTGGCGGGGCAGGATTACCCATTGCTATTCTTGCGGGGGCGGCGCTCGTGATTGCTATTGGGGATGCTTGCTGTGCGTATCATAATTATCAATTGATATGTCAGCAAAAGGAGCCGTTACAAACCGCCAGTGATAGCGTTGCTCTTGTGGTCAGTGCGCTGGCCTTAAAATGTGGGGCAAGTCTTAACTGCGCTAACACCCTTGCTAATTGTCTTTCTTTATTAATACGTTCAGGAATCGCTATTTCTATGTTGGTTTTACCCCTACAGTTTCCACTGCCCGCCGCTGAAAATATAGCGGCCTCTTTGGACATGGGGAGTGTAATTACCTCCGTTAGCCTGACGGCGATAGGTGCGGTACTGGATTATTGCCTTGCCCGCCCCTCTGGCGACGATCAGGAAAATTCTGTTGATGAACTTCATGCCGATCCCAGTGTGTTATTGGCGGAAAAAATGGCAGCGCTCTGTCAATCTGCTACTACACCTGCATTAATGGACAGTTCTGGTCATACATCTCGGGGAGAACCATGAAACCTGTTAGCCCAAATGCTCAGGTAGGGGGGCAACGTCCTGTTTGCGCGCCTGAGGAATCACCTCCATGTCCCTCATTGCCACATCCGGAAACCAATATGGAGAGTGGTAGAATAGGACCTCAACAAGGAAAAGAGCGGTTATTGGCCGGACTTGCGAAACGAGTGATAAAGTGTTTTCCAAAAGAAATTTTTAGTTGGCAAACGGTCATTTTGGGCGGACAGATTTTATGCTGTTCCGCTGGAATAGCATTAACAGTGCTAAGTGGTGGAGGCGCACCGCTCTTAGCCCTGGCGGGAATTGGCCTTGCTATTGCCATCGCGGATGTCGCGTGTCTTATCTACCATCATAAACATCATTTGCCTATGGCTCACGACAGTATAGGCAATGCCGTTTTTTATATTGCTAATTGTTTCGCCAATCAACGCAAAAGTATGGCGATTGCTAAAGCTGTCTCCCTGGGAGGTAGATTAGTCTTAACCGCGACGGTAATGACGCATTCATACTGGAGTGGTAGTTTGGGACTACAGCCTCATTTATTAGAGCGCCTTAATGATATTGCCTACGGGCTAATGAGTTTTACTCGCTTTGGTATAGATGGGATGGCAATGACCGGTATGCAGGTCAGCAGCCCATTTTATCGTTTGCTGGCTCAGGTAACACCAAAACAAAGTGCGCCGGAGTAATCGTTTTCAGGTATATACCGGATGTTCATTGCTTTCTAAATTTTGTTATGTTGCCAGTATCCTTACGATGTATTTATTTTAAGGAAAAGCATTATGGATATTGCACAATTAGTGGATATGCTCTCCCACATGGCGCACCAGGCAGGTCAGGCCATTAATGACAAAATGAATGGTAATGATTTGCTCAACCCAGAATCGATGATTAAAGCGCAATTTGCCTTACAGCAGTATTCTACATTTATTAATTACGAAAGTTCACTGATCAAAATGATCAAGGATATGCTTAGTGGAATCATTGCTAAAATCTGAAGTTATAAGCGACGATGTTCGACGGTTGCTGCTGGAAATTATGTTTGCGGGCGTTAACCATAGCCTTATTTCCCAGGTACATACGATGTTACCAGCGCTAACGGTTATTGTTCCGGATAGAAAATTACAGTTGGTATGTTTGGCATTATTGTTGGCGGGATTAAATGAGCCGCTAAAAGCCGCGAAAATTTTATCGGATATTGATTTACCAGAGGCTATGGCGCTGCGCCTGTTATTTCCTGCGCCCAAAGAGGGGTTTGAAAATTGAATATTTCTGATATGAGCGTAGTGCCTGTAAGCACTCAATCTTATGTAAAGTCATCTGCAGAACCGAGCCAGGAGCAAATTAATCTTTTTAAACAATTGCTGACAGATGGTGCATCCACCAGTAATGCCAGTGCTTTACTACCGCAGGTTATGTTGGCCAGACAAATGGATTATATGCAGTTAACGGTAGGCGTGGATTATCTTGCCAGGATATCAAGCGCAGCAGCGCAAGCGCTTAATAAGCTGGATAGCATGACATGAAGGTTCATCGTATAGTATTTCTTACTGCCCTCGCGTTCTTTCTTACGGCATGTGATGTGGATCTTTATCGCTCATTGCCAGAATATGAGGCGAATCAAATGCTGGCATTACTTATGCAGCATCATATCGATGCGGAAAAAAAACAGGAAGAGGATGGTGTTACCTTACGTGTCGAGCAGTCGCAGTTTATTAATGCGGTTGAGCTACTTAGACTTAACGGTTATCCGCATCGTCAGTTTACAACGGTGGATAAGATGTTTCCAGCTAATCAGTTAGTGGTATCCCCCCAGGAAGAACAGCAGAAGATTAATTTCTTAAAAGAACAAAGAATTGAAGGAATGCTGAGTCAGATGGAGGGCGTGATTAATGCAAAAGTGACCATTGCGCTACCGACTTATGATGAGGGAAGTAACACTTCTCCTAGCTCAGTTGCCGTATTTATAAAATATTCACCTCAGGTCAATATGGAGGCCTTTCGGGTAAAAATTAAAGATTTAATAGAGATGTCAATCCCTGGGTTGCAATACAGTAAGATTAGTATCTTGATGCAGCCTGCTGAATTTAGAATGGTACCTGACGTACCAGCGAGAAAAACGTTCTGGATTATGGACTTTATCCACGCCAATAAAGGGAAGGTGGTGACGTGGTTGATGAAATACCCTTATCAGTTGATGTTATCGTTGACAGGGTTGTTATTGGGAGTGGGTATCCTGATCGGCTATTTTTGCCTGAGACGCCGTTTTTGAACCGACCTGATCCCGAGGTGTTGCAACTTTATCGTTATCTCTGGCAACCTGCCCGTTACGCTGTACCGGAATGGATGGATAAGCTGGGCTTTCATCTTTCAAACCGCTGGCGTTATGGAGAGCGGCCAGAGTTGGATCGTCTTCTTGACAGATCGTTGAATAGACTAAGGGGAAGTTATGTTATTCCAGCCTGTTTAAATGACAGGCAAAAACGGCAGGTTCGTCTTGCGCCGCGTATATCGGCATTTGCCTTTGGGCTGGGATTATTCAAACTCAGGTGTAGTGACTATTTTATGCTACCAGAGTATCGGCAATTGCTTCTACAGTGGTTTAGCGAGGATGAGATCTGGCAGCTATATGGTTGGTTGGGGCAAAGAGATGGCAAATTACTTCCTCCGCAAGTGATGCAACAAACTGCATTGCAGATCGGTACCGCCATTCTTAATCGTGAAGCGCATGACGATGTGGTTTTACATGCGCTATTAGTATTATTACCCCCTCCGCAGCGTATACTTTGGCCGAAGACTTCTCTTACCGAGATTATCTTCATGGAGCATTTGCTATGAGTTTCACTTCACTTCCTCTGACGGAAATTAACCATAAGCTACCCGCTCGAAATATTATTGAGTCACAGTGGATAACATTACAATTAACTTTATTTGCACAAGAGCAACAAGCTAAGAGAGTTTCACATGCTATTGTGAGCTCCGCTCACCGTAAGGCTGAAAAAATCATCCGAGACGCCTATCGTTATCAACGTGAACAGAAAGTTGAGCAGCAACAAGAAATAGCGTGGTTGCGTAAAAATACGCTGGAAAAAATGGAAGTGGAATGGCTGGAACAGCATGTAAAACATTTACAAGAAGATGAAAATCAATTTCGTTCATTGGTCGATCAAGCAGCGCATCATATTAAAAATAGTATAGAACAGGTTCTGTTGGCCTGGTTCGACCAACAGTCGGTAGACAGTGTTATGTGCCATCGTCTGGCACGCCAGGCCACGGCTATGGCGGAAGATGGAGCGCTTTATTTGCGTATTCATCCTGAAAAAGAGGCATTGATGCATGAAACTTTTGGCAAGCGGTTTACGCTGATTGTCGAGTCTGGTTTCTCTCCCGATCAGGTTGAACTTTCCTCAACACGATATGCCGTTGAGTTTTCACTTTCTCGTCATTTCAACGCGTTACTGAAATGGTTATGTAATGGTGAAGATAAAAGAGGTAGCGATGGATATTAAAATTAATGAGATAAAAATGACGCCTCCTACAACATTTACCTCTGGCCAGGTTATAGAGAAACAAGAGGTTATTTCACCTTCAATATTAGCTCTCCAGGAGTTACAGGAAACGACGGGGGCAGCGCTCTATGAGACGATGGAAGAAATAGGAATGGCGCTGAGTGGTAAACTGCGTGAAAATTATAAATTCTCTGATGCGGAGAAACTGGAGCGCAGACAGCAGGCTTTGCTGCGTTTGATAAAACAAATACAGGAGGATAATGGGGCAACGTTGCGTTCGCTTACCGAAGAAAATAGTGATCCTGATTTACAAAATGCGTATAAAATTATCGCTCTCGCAATGGCGCTTACTGCCGACGGGTTGTCAAAAAAGAAAAAACGCGATTTGCAATCGCAACTGGATACGCTCACAGCGGAGGAGGGATGGGAACTTGCCGTTTTTAGTTTACTGGAACTTGGCGAAGTGGATACCGCTACGCTGTCCTCGCTGAAGCGTTTTATGCAACAGGCGATAGACAACGATGAAATGCCCTTATCGCAGTGGTTCAGACGCGTGGCAGAGTGGCCGGATCGCTGTGAACGGGTTCGTATTTTGCTAAGAGCAATAGCCTTTGAACTTAGCATATGCATCGAACCCTCGGAGCAAAGTCGTTTGGCCGCGGCATTAGTACGTTTGCGTCGTTTGCTGTTATTCCTTGGCCTTGAAAAAGAGTGTCAGCGTGAGGAGTGGATTTGCCAGTTGCCGCCTAATACATTACTGCCGCTACTACTCGATATCATTTGTGAGCGCTGGCTTTTCAGTGATTGGTTGCTTGATAGACTTACCGCTATAGTTTCTTCATCGAAGATGTTTAATCGGTTACTCCAACAACTTGATGCGCAGTTTATGCTGATACCCGATAACTGTTTTAACGACGAAGATCAACGTGAACAAATTCTCGAAACGCTTCGTGAAGTAAAGGTAAATCAGGTTTTATTCTGATACCTGGCTTTCAATATTTAGGTAAATTGGTGTTCTGGCTCATCATGAGGCGGCAGGATGGATTGGGATCTCATTACTGAACGTAATATTCAGCTTTTTATTCAATTAGCAGGATTAGCTGAACAGCCTTTAGCAACCAATATGTTCTGGCGGCATGGACAATATGAAACCTATCTAAACTATCATAATGGTCGTATTCACTTATGTCAGATACTCAAGCAAACTTTCTTAGACGAAGATCTGCTTTTTAAAGCGTTGACTAACTGGAAATCTGCAGTGTTCCAGGGTATTCCTCAACGATTATTTTTGTTGCGCGATGGGCTTGCAATGAGTTGTTCTCCTCCTCTGTCCAGTTCCGCCGAGCTCTGGTTACGATTACATCATCGACAAATAAAATTTCTGGAGTCGCAATGCGTTCATGGTTAGGTGGGGGAATCAGGGCGCAACAGTGGCTCAGTGTATGCGCGGGTCGGCAGGATATGGTTCTGGCGACGGTATTATTAATCGCTATTGTGATGATGCTGTTACCTTTGCCGACCTGGATGGTTGATGTCCTGATTACTATCAACCTTATGTTTTCAGTGATCCTGCTCTTAATTGCTATTTATCTTAGTGACCCTCTCGATTTATCGGTATTTCCGTCTTTATTACTTATTACCACATTATATCGTTTGTCACTCACAATCAGCACATCACGGCTGGTACTGTTACAACATAATGCCGGTAATATTGTGGATGCTTTCGGTAGGTTTGTCGTAGGAGGAAATCTCACCGTTGGGTTGGTCGTATTTACCATCATTACTATCGTGCAGTTTATTGTCATTACAAAAGGCATCGAGAGGGTGGCGGAAGTCAGCGCACGTTTCTCGCTTGATGGGATGCCAGGCAAACAAATGAGTATCGATGGCGATTTGCGTGCCGGAGTTATCGATGCAGACCATGCCCGTACATTAAGACAGCACGTCCAGCAGGAAAGCCGCTTTCTCGGTGCGATGGATGGTGCGATGAAATTTGTTAAAGGCGATACGATTGCCGGTATTATTGTTGTTCTGGTGAACATTATCGGCGGTATCATCATCGCTATCGTACAATATGATATGTCGATGAGTGAGGCTGTTCACACTTATAGCGTACTGTCAATCGGAGATGGTTTATGTGGGCAAATTCCATCGCTGCTGATTTCCCTTAGCGCGGGAATTATTGTCACCCGTGTTCCGGGTGAGAAACGCCAGAACCTGGCGACAGAGTTGAGTTCTCAAATTGCCAGACAACCTCAGTCGCTCATATTAACCTCTGTTGTTTTAATGCTCCTCGCTTTAATTCCTGGCTTTCCTTTTATCACTCTCGCTTTCTTTTCAGCGTTGTTAGCATTGCCCATTATCCTCATTCGCCGTAAAAAATCTGTGGTTTCCGCAAATGGCGTCGAAGCGTCGGAAAAAGATAGTATGGTTCCCGGCGCATGTCCTCTAATCTTACGTCTTACCCCAACGTTACATTCTGCCGACCTGATTCGTGATATTGACGCCATGAGATGGTTATTATTTGAGGACACCGGCGTCCCTCTCCCTGAGGTGAATATTGAGGTTTTGCCTGAACCCACCGAAAAATTGACGGTACTGCTATATCAGGAACCCGTATTTAGTTTATCTATTCCCGTCCAGGCAGATTATTTATTGATAGGCGCGGACGCTAGTGTGGTGGGTGACAGCCAGACGTTACCGAACGGGATGGGGCAGATCTGTTGGCTTTCAAAAGACATGGCCCATAAGGCGCAAGGTTTTGGACTGGACGTTTTCGCGGGCAGCCAACGTATCTCTGCCTTACTAAAATGTGTGCTGCTTCGGCATATGGGAGAGTTTATTGGTGTTCAGGAAACGCGTTATCTAATGAATGCGATGGAAAAAAACTACTCTGAGCTGGTGAAAGAGCTTCAGCGCCAGTTGCCCATTAATAAAATCGCTGAAACTTTGCAGCGGCTTGTATCAGAGTGGGTTTCTATTAGAGATTTACGTCTTATTTTCGGTACATTAATTGACTGGGCGCCACGTGAAAAAGATGTCCTGATGTTGACAGAATACGTCCGTATCGCGCTTCGCCGTCATATTCTGCGTCGTCTTAATCCGGAAGGAAAACCGCTGCCGATTTTGCGGATCGGCGAAGGTATTGAGAACCTTATACGTGAATCCATTCGCCAGACGGCAATGGGGACCTATACTGCGCTGTCGTCTCGTCATAAGTCGCAGATTCTGCAACTTATCGAGCAGGCGCTGAAGCAGCCAACCAAATTATTCATTGTCACTTCTGTCGACACCCGACGTTTCTTGCGAAAAATTACAGAAGCCACCTTGTTCGACGTACCGATTTTGTCATGGCAGGAATTAGGAGAGGAGAGCTTTGTACAAGTGGTAGAAAGTATTGACCTTAGCGAAGAGGAGTTGGCGGACAATGAAGAATGAATTGATGCAACGTCTGAGGCTGAAATATCCGCCCCCCGATGGTTACTGGCGATGGGGCCGAATTCAGGATGTCAGCGCAACGTTGTTAAATGCGTGGTTGCCTGGGGTATTTATGGGAGAGTTGTGCTGTATAAAGCCTGGAGAAGTACTTGCTGAAGTTGTGGGGATTAATGGCAGCAAAGCTTTGCTATCTCCTTTTACGAGTACTATCGGACTTCACTGCGGGCAGCAAGTGATAGCCTTAAGGCGACGCCATCAGGTCCCCGTGGGCGAAGCGTTATTAGGGCGAGTCATTGATGGCTTTGGTCGTCCCCTTGATGGCCGCGAACTGCCTGAAATCTGCTGGAAAGACTATGATGCAATGCCTCCTCCCGCAATGGTTCGACAGCCTATCACTCAACCATTAATGACGGGGATTCGCGCTATTGATAGCGTTGCGACCTGTGGTGAAGGGCAACGAGTGGGTATTTTTTCTGCTCCTGGCGTGGGGAAAAGCACGCTTCTGGCGATGCTGTGTAATGCTCCAGGCGCAGACAGTAATGTTCTGGTGTTAATTGGTGAACGTGGACGAGAAGTCCGCGAGTTCATCGATTTTACACTGTCTGAAGAGACCCGAAAACGTTGTGTCATTGTTGTCGCAACCTCTGACAGACCCGCCTTAGAGCGCGTGAGGGCGCTGTTTGTGGCCACCACGATAGCAGAATTTTTTCGCGATAATGGAAAGCGAGTCGTCTTGCTTGCCGACTCACTGACGCGTTATGCCAGGGCCGCACGGGAAATCGCTCTGGCCGCCGGAGAGACCGCAGTTTCTGGAGAATACCCGCCAGGCGTATTTAGTGCATTGCCACGACTTTTAGAACGTACAGGAATGGGGGAAAAAGGCAGTATTACCGCATTTTATACGGTACTGGTGGAAGGCGATGATATGAATGAGCCGTTGGCGGATGAAGTCCGTTCACTGCTTGATGGACATATTGTGCTATCCCGACGGCTTGCAGAGAGGGGGCATTATCCTGCCATTGACGTGCTGGCAACGCTCAGCCGCGTTTTTCCAGTCGTTACCAGCCATGAGCATCGTCAACTGGCGGCTATATTACGGCGGCACCTGGCGCTTTACCAGGAGGTTGAACTGTTAATACGCATTGGGGAATACCAGCGAGGGGTTGATACTGATACCGATAAAGCTATTGATACCTATCCGGATATTTGCACATTTTTGCGACAAAGTAAGGATGAAGTATGCGGACCCGAGCTACTCATAGAAAAATTACACCAAATACTCACCGAGTGATCATGGAAACTTTGCTGGAGATAATCGCGCGGCGTGAAAAGCAATTACGCGGCAAACTTACCGTACTTGATCAGCAGCAACAGGCGATTATTACTGAACAGCAGATTTGCCAGACGCGCGCTTTAGCAGTGACTACCAGACTAAAAGAATTAATGGGCTGGCAAGGTACGTTATCTTGTCATTTATTGTTGGATAAGAAACAACAAATGGCTGGGCTATTCACTCAGGTGCAGAGCTTTTTGACGCAACGGCAGCAGTTAGAGAATCAGTATCAGCAGCTTGTTTTACGGCGAAGCGAATTACAGGAGAACTTTAATGCGCTTATGAAAAAGAAAGAAAAAATTACTATGGTATTAAGCGATGCGTATTACCAAAGTTGAGGGAAGTCTTGGGTTGCCATGCCAGTCTTATCAGGATGATAACGAGGCGGAGGCGGAACGTATGGACTTTGAACAACTCATGTACCAGGCATTACCCATTGGTGAGAATAATCCTCCTGCAGTATTGAATAAGAACGTGGTTTTCACGCAGCGTTATCGTGTTAGTGGCGGTTATCTTGATGGTGTAGAGTGTGAAGTATGTGAATCAGGGGGGCTAATCCAGCTAAAAATCAATGTTCCTCATCATGAAATTTACCGTTCGATGAAAGCGCTAAAGCAGTGGCTGGAGTCTCAGTTGCTGCATATGGGGTATATAATCTCCCTGGAGATATTCTATGTTAAGAATAGCGAATGAAGAGCGTCCGTGGATGGAGATACTTCCAACGGAAGGCGCTACCATTGGTGAGCTGACATTGCGTATGCAGCAATATCCAGTACAGCAAGGGACGTTATTTACCATAAATTATCATAATGAGCTGGGTAGGGTGTGGATTGCAGAACAATGCTGGCAGCGCTGGTGTGAAGGGTTAATTGGCACCGCTAATCGATCGGCTATCGATCCTGAATTGCTATACGGAATAGCTGAATGGGGGCTGGCGCCGTTATTGCAAGCCAGTGATGCCACCCTCTGTCAGAACGAACCGCCGACATCCTGCAGTAATATACCACATCAGCTAGCGTTGCATATTAAATGGATAGTTGAAGAACATGAGTTCCATAGCATTATTTTTACATGGCCAACAGGTTTTTTGCGCAATATAGTCGGAGAACTTTCTGCTGAGCGTCAACAGATTTATCCTGCCCCTCCTGTAGTAGTCCCTGTATATTTAGGCTGGTGCCAGCTTACATTAATTGAACTTGAGTCTATCGAAATTGGCATGGGCGTTCGGATTCATTGCTTTGGCGACATCAGACTCGGTTTTTTTGCTATTCAACTACCTGGGGGTATCTACGCGAGGGTGTTGCTGACAGAGGATAACACGATGAAATTTGAAGAATTAGTCCAGGATATCGAAACGCTACTTGCATCAGGGAGCCCAATGTCAAAGAGTGACGGAACGTCTTCAGTCGAACTTGAGCAGATACCGCAACGGGTGCTCTTTGAGATCGGACGTGCGAGTCTGGAAATTGGACAATTACGACAACTTAAAACGGGGGACGTTTTGCCTGTAGGTGGATGTTTTGCGCCAGAGGTGACGATAAGAATAAATGACCGTATTATTGGGCAAGGTGAGTTGATTGCCTGTGGGAATGAATTTATGGTGCGAATTACACGTTGGTATCTGTCCAAAAATACAGCGTAAACCTGATAAGAAAAATAATATGCGAACAATATAATAGAGCTCCAGGTCGTGTCATGAGAGATACAGTATGTCTTTACCCGATTCGCCTTTGCAACTGATTGGTATATTGTTTCTGCTTTCAATACTGCCTCTCATTATCGTCATGGGAACCTCTTTCCTTAAACTGGCGGTGGTATTTTCGATTTTACGAAATGCTCTGGGTATTCAACAAGTTCCCCCAAATATCGCACTGTATGGCCTCGCGCTTGTACTTTCCTTATTCATTATGGGGCCGACGCTATTAGCTGTAAAAGAGCGCTGGCATCCGGTTCAGGTCGCTGGTGCTCCATTCTGGATGTCTGAGTGGGACAGTAAAGCGTTAGCGCCTTATCGACAGTTTTTGCAAAAAAACTCTGAAGAAAAGGAGGCCAATTATTTTCGGAATTTGATAAAACGAACCTGGCCTGAAGACATAAAACAAAAGATAAAACCTGATTCTTTGCTCATATTAATTCCGGCATTTACGGTGAGTCAGTTAACGCAGGCATTTCGGATTGGATTACTTATTTATCTTCCCTTTCTGGCTATTGACCTGCTTATTTCAAATATACTGCTGGCTATGGGGATGATGATGGTGTCGCCGATGACCATTTCATTACCGTTTAAGCTGCTAATATTTTTACTGGCAGGCGGTTGGGATCTGACACTGGCGCAATTGGTACAGAGCTTTTCATGAATGATTCTGAATTGACGCAATTTGTAACGCAACTTTTATGGATCGTCCTTTTTACGTCTATGCCGGTGGTGCTGGTGGCATCGGTAGTTGGTGTCATCGTAAGCCTTGTTCAGGCCTTGACTCAAATACAGGACCAAACGCTACAGTTCATGATTAAATTATTGGCAATTGCAATAACCTTAATGGTCAGCTACCCATGGCTTAGCGGTATCCTGTTGAATTATACCCGACAGATAATGTTACGAATTGGAGAACATGGTTGAATGACACAACAGTTGAATGAATGGCTTATTGTATTGGCTGTGGCTTTTATTCGTCCATTGGGCCTCTCTTTATTACTCCCCCTATTAAAAAGTGGCAGTTTAGGGTCCGCGCTTTTACGTAATGGCGTGCTAATGTCTCTTACCTTTCCCATATTACCAATCATATATCAGCAGAAGATTATTATGCATATTGGTAAAGATTACAGCTGGTTAGGGTTAGTCACCGGAGAGGTAATTATTGGCTTTTTAATTGGGTTTTGTGCGGCGGTTCCCTTTTGGGCTGTTGATATGGCCGGGTTTCTGCTTGATACTTTACGTGGCGCGACAATGGGTACGATATTCAATTTTACAATGGAAGCTGAAACCTCACTTTTTGGCTTGCTTTTCAGCCAGTTTTTGTGTGTTATTTTTTTTATAAGCGGTGGCATGGAGTTTATATTAAATATTCTGTATGAGTCATACCAATATTTACCTCCAGGGCGTACTTTATTATTTGATCAGCAATTTTTAAAATATATCCAGGCAGAGTGGAGGACGCTTTATCAATTATGTATCAGTTTCTCTCTTCCTGCCATAATATGTATGGTATTAGCCGATCTGGCTTTAGGTCTTTTAAATCGGTCGGCACAACAATTGAATGTTTTTTTCTTCTCAATGCCGCTCAAAAGTATATTGGTTCTACTAACGCTCCTGATCTCATTCCCTTATGCTCTTCATCACTATTTGGTTGAAAGCGATAAATTTTATATTTATCTAAAAGACTGGTTTCCAGCTGTATGAGCGAGAAAACAGAACAGCCTACAGAAAAGAAATTACGTGATGGTCGTAAGGAAGGGCAGGTTGTCAAAAGTATTGAAATAACATCATTATTTCAGTTGATTGTGCTTTATTTATATTTTCATTTCTTTACTGAAAAGATGATTTTGATACTGATTGAGTCAATAACTTTCGCATTACAATTAGTAAATAAACCATTTACTTATGCATTAACGCAATTGAGTCATGCTTTAATAGATTCATTGACTTCTGCACTGCTGTTTCTGGGCGCTGGGGTAATAGTTGCTACTGTGGGTAGCGTGTTTCTTCAGGTGGGGGTGGTTATTGCCAGCAAAGCCATTGGTTTTAAAAGCGAGCATATAAATCCGGTAAGTAATTTTAAGCAGATATTCTCTTTACATAGCGTAATAGAATTATGTAAATCCAGCTTAAAAGTTATCATCTTATCTCTTATCTTTGCCTTTTTCTTTTATTATTATGCCAGTACTTTTCGGGCGCTACCGTACTGTGGGTTAGCCTGTGGCCTGCTTGTGGTTTCTTCTTTAATAAAATGGTTATGGGTAGGGGTGATGGCTTTTTATATCGTCGTTGGCATACTGGACTATTCTTTCCAATATTATAAGATTAGAAAAGATCTAAAAATGAGTAAAGATGACGTAAAACAGGAGCATAAAGATCTGGAGGGCGACCCTCAAATGAAGACACGACGTCGGGAAATGCAGAGTGAAATACAAAGTGGGAGTTTAGCTCAATCTGTTAAACAATCTGTTGCGGTAGTTCGTAATCCAACGCATATTGCGGTTTGTCTTGGCTATCATCCCACCGATATGCCAATACCACGCGTTCTGGAAAAAGGCAGTGATGCTCAAGCTAACTATATCGTTAACATCGCTGAACGCAACTGCATTCCCGTTGTTGAAAATGTTGAGCTGGCTCGCTCATTATTTTTTGAAGTGGAACGCGGAGATAAAATTCCTGAAACGTTATTTGAACCCGTTGCAGCCTTGTTGCGTATGGTGATGAAGATAGATTATGCGCATTCTACCGAAACACCATAAATGCCTTTGGTATGCTTCTTCAAGCCACTGCGAAGGTTAAGAGGGGTAATACAGTATAGAGCAGCGCGTTGATTTGTTTGACGATAAGGGTGAGAGACTGAAAATAATCGCTTTTAGCCTGGTACAAGCACCAGATAGCGTATTATAAAATTAAACAAGATAATAGATTGGTGCGTCTGAATGGACTCGAACCATCGACCCCCACCATGTCAAGGTGGTGCTCTAACCAACTGAGCTACAGACGCATTAAAATGATGGTGCGTTCAATTGGACTCGAACCAACGACCCCCACCATGTCAAGGTGGTGCTCTAACCAACTGAGCTATGAACGCAACGTTGTAGGTGACAACGGGGACGAATATTAGCGTCACAACCGCAATGAGGCAAGAGGGAAATCGCAATTTTCTTCCTGAAATCACCTGATTGCGGTGGAAATATGCAACATGTCGAGAAAATAGCCGCCATGCGACGGCTATCGTCGTATTATCGCGCAGCGCGTTGCAAAATGATGGCGGACGGCTGACGTTGCAGATAGCGCATCCGTAACATCATTAACACCGCCGCCGAGGTCAGGCCGATGATGAACCCCATCCAGAACCCCGCCGGTCCCATACGATCAACCACCAGATCCGTTAACGCCAGGATATAACCGCTGGGTAAGCCTAACACCCAGTAGGCGGTAAAGGTGATAAAAAAGATGGAACGCGTATCTTTATAACCGCGCAGAATACCGCTGCCGATAACCTGTATAGAGTCGGAAATCTGATAAACCGCAGCGAGCAGCATTAATTGCGCAGCAAGCGCCACGACCTCAGGGTTGTCATTGTAGAGCAAAGCAATATGCTTACGCAGAGTAACGGTAAAGATCGCGGTAACCACAGCCATACAAATGCCGACGCCTAAACCGGTACGCGCTGCGGTTTGCGCATCCAGCGTCGAGCCCTGGCCCAGACGATATCCCACTCGAATCGTTACCGCCGCAGCCAGCGACATCGGCAGTACGAACATCAGCGAGCTAAAGTTAAGCGCAATCTGATGACCCGCGACATCCACAATACCTAATGGCGAAACCAGCAGCGCGACGACCGCAAACAACGTTACTTCAAAGAACAGCGCCAGCGCAATCGGCAACCCCAGTTGAATCAGGCGCTTCATGACGACGCTATCGGGTTTGCCAAAGCCTGTTTCATTACGAATATCACGCATTGAACGCGCGTGTTTAATGTAAGAAAGCATGGCGATAAACATCACCCAATAGACCGCCGCAGTCGCAATGCCGCAGCCGATACCGCCGAGCTCCGGCATACCAAAATGGCCATAGATAAAAATATAGTTCACCGGAATATTCACCAGCAGGCCCAAAAATCCCATCACCATACCCGGTTTGGTTTTGGCCAGACCTTCGCACTGGTTTCGCGCTACCTGAAAGAAAAGGTATCCTGGCGCGCCCCACAGCAGCGCGCGAAGGTAACCCACGGCTTTATCGGCCAGCGCCGGATCAATATTATGCATGGAGCGGATAATGTATCCGGCATTCCACAGGACGATCATCACCAGCACGGAGACAAAGCCCGCCAGCCAGAATCCTTGTCGAACCTGATGCGCGATACGCTCGCGACGGCCGGAGCCATTGAGTTGCGCAATCACCGGCGTCAAGGCCAGCAGTAAGCCGTGACCAAACAAAATGGCGGGAAGCCAGATAGAGGTGCCGATAGCGACGGCAGCCATGTCCGTAGCGCTATAGCCTCCCGCCATGACGGTATCGACGAATCCCATTGCGGTCTGTGCCACTTGCGCAAGGATCACCGGTATCGCTAACGCTAATAACTGACGCGCTTCACTGGTATACTTCTGCACGTATTCACCTTTTATTTTGTTGTTATATGAAAGACTAAAAAGCCGCCGTAGTGGCAGCCAAAAGAAATAGCAGGGGAAATTTCAGTCTATTGTAGCGGGGTATTACTATTTCTCCAGTGAAAAAACAGTTGTTAACGGCGCATTGCTGGCAAGCTGTTTTTCCACCTGCTATTGTGCTGAACAGTTCTGCTTTTATTTATTTCAGGAGTTGAAGATATGTTTACGGGGATCGTACAGGGTACCGCGAAACTGGTATCGATTGATGAAAAACCCAACTTTCGCACCCATGTGGTGACGTTACCGGACTACATGCTGGAGGGGCTGGAGACGGGGGCGTCGGTAGCGCATAACGGATGCTGTTTGACGGTGACTGAAATAAACGGCAATCAGATAAGTTTTGATCTGATGAAAGAAACGTTGCGCATCACCAATCTGGGCACGTTGAGGGTAGGTGATGAGGTCAACGTAGAGCGCGCCGCCAAATTCAGCGATGAAATCGGTGGTCATCTGATGTCGGGGCATATTATTACGACGGCGGAGATCGCGAAAATCCTGACCTCCGAAAATAACCATCAGGTGTGGTTTAAAGTGCAGGATGCGTCCCTGATGAAGTATATCCTGTACAAAGGCTTTATCGGCGTTGACGGCATCAGTTTGACCGTCGGCGAGGTAACGCCAACGCGCTTCTGCGTGCATCTTATTCCGGAAACGCTGGAACGTACTACGCTTGGCAGAAAAAAACTGGGTGAGCGTGTGAATATCGAGATCGATCCGCAAACGCAAGCGGTTGTCGATACCGTAGAACGCGTACTGGCTGCACGAGAAAATGCGGTCAGAAATCAGGCCGACATTAGCTAACGGAAAATAAGATTCCCCCGCATGAAATGCGGGGGAGATGATTAGCGAGGAACGCGCAGACCGTTTTCAACGCCACGCGTGAATACTACCTGCCAAAGCTGGATATCACGCGCGCGAAACGCACCCGCGCAGGCATTGAGATAATAGCTGAACATACGTTTAAAGCGCTCGTTATAATTGCCCGCAATCTCTGGCCAGGCATTGATAAAGCGCTCGTGCCACGCCATCAGAGTCGTGTCATAGTCGGCACCAAAGTTATGCCAGTCTTCCATTACAAAGTGTGATTCGCTGGCCTCGGCGATTTGACGAACAGACGGCAAGCAACCGTTGGGGAAAATATACTTATTGATCCACGGATCGACATTATGATCGGTTTTTTTAGAACCAATAGTATGGAGCAGGAAAAGACCATCCGGTTTTAAATTCCTGTCAACAACTTCAAAATAGGTGTTGTAGTTTTTTGGCCCGACATGTTCGAACATGCCGACGGAGACGATTCGGTCAAACTGATCGTTAAGGTCGCGATAATCTTCCAGGAGAATGGAGACATCCAGACCGTCGCAACGCGTCTGCGCCATTTTTTGTTGTTCAGCGGAGATCGTTACGCCCACCACGCTAACGCCATAATGGGTCGCCATATATTGCGACAGGCCGCCCCAGCCGCAGCCGATATCCAGCACACGCATCCCCGGTTGTAGCTGTAGCTTTTCGCAAATTAATTTCAGCTTGGCTTGCTGTGCCGCTTCCAGCGTATCGGCATCTTTCCAGTAGGCGCAAGAATATTGCATATAGGGATCGAGCATACGGGAAAAAAGGTCATTACCAAGATCGTAATGTTCCTTGCCGACAATCCAGGCGCGTTTTTTACTTTGTAGATTAATCAGACGCGCGCCGAGGATACGGAGCGTATCTTTAACATGGTGGGGGAGTTGATTTTCAAGACCTGCACGTAAGACTTTGCTGAAGAAAATATCCAGACGCTCGCATTCCCACCAGCCATCCATGTAACTCTCACCTAACCCCAACGATCCTTCCTGGAGGACGCGTTTAAAAAAATCGGGATTCTTAACACGAATGTCAGACGGGGCGGAACCATTAATTGTAATATCCGCACGACTTAACAATTCGTTGGCGATTCGGTACCAGTTATCATCCGGTACGCTGACTTCTTCTATACACGATGAACTCATAGCTTCTCCATCACTGGACGGTGATCAGAACCTTAAAACAGCGTAGACGCTTTTTTGGCTTTGTGAGAAATCCCACGGGCAATTCCGTGAGCCAGTTATCCGACGTAGAACAGAGGAAGGGAGAAACCCTTGCCGAAAAGGCCATCCATGGTGAATCGGGAACGCTCCGGTTCCCGTTAATGCCTAATAATTATCGTAATATAAACAACCGTGAATCAGTATAGGCCGCAATTTTTGATGATTCAACCGAAAATTGTTAGCGTGCTAATTACCGGCGGTTAACAAGTCTTTAGTGGGACTTGTCGTGGGCGACATTGGCATGGGGAAATCAGGTCTCAGCGCAATCTGCATGAGACTGCATTTTGTAACCTAACGCCGCCAGAACAACGGTAGAGAGCATTACGCTGGTAGTGGTCAGCAGCGGCGTGCTGATGAGCCATGAAACTACCAGACTTGCCAGGAAACATAACCCCAGTTGCAGCGTATTTTGTAGCGCCGCAGCACGTCCCGTGGCTTGAGGGAAAGGGCGTAACGCTTGCGCGACGACGATAGGGTAGATGGCGCCATTAGCAATCGCCATTACGCAGAAAGGAATCAGGATCTCCACCAGTGAGGCATTATTCAGAAGGCCCGCTCCCCAGGTGGCGATAACGCTCAGCGCATACAGCCCTAACAGCCACGGAAGCAATTGGTAGCCCTGCCATTTTTGTAGCGCCGCGCGGCAACCATATCCGCCAATCAGAAAAGCGATGGTTTGCGGAACATAGCTCAGGCCAATCACTGCCGGGCTGTAACCCATCGCGCTGAGAATAAACGGCGACCCTGTTAGCCACGCAAAAAAGCTGGCGGAACAGGCGGCATAAATCAGCACATTACCGCGATAGGTTTTAGAGCGTAACAACGTCGCGAAAGTGAGTTTATCCTGTCCCTCGGTACGCGCTTTTACCGATGGTTTTAAGCGCAGCGCCGGCAACATCAGCAACAACGTAATCACGAACAGGGTGGCGAAAATCGCCTGCCATGAGAAATGCGTCAGTATCCAGCTTCCCAGTAAGGGCGCAAGCGCCGGGGATAATCCCACCAGTGGCATGATCGTGGCGAAGATACGGTTAATTTTTTGCGAAGGATAATAATCGGTCACCAGCGCTTGCCAGATTACCGTTGCCGCGCAAACGCCGACGGCCTGCACGAAGCGCAGCGTCAGCAGTGCTGCCGCGCTTTCTACCCACAGCATCCCCAGACTTCCGAGTGCAAAGATAGATAACCCCAGCAGTAAAATCGGTTTACGGCCATAACGATCCGATAGCGGTCCCCAGAGGAGTTGCGCGACGGCAAAGCCAGCTAAAAACAGGCTGAGGCTGGCGCTGACAGCGGCGGCAGGCGTTTGTAAATCCGCCTGTATGGCGGCAAACGCGGGCAGGTACATGTCCGTAGCCAGAAATCCCAGCACGCTAAGGCCGGCTAACCAGACTAAAAAACCTTTTCCAGGTTGCATATTTGTTTCTCTTTCTTATCAGACAGACATTGTCGCAGAGTGTAGGGAGTGAAATTACGGTTGTGAAACGTTAATATTTGTCCAGTGAATTCAAAATTTTTGTAGGCAAATTATGTGGTCGGAATACTCGCTTGAAGTGGTTGACGCCGTGGCGCGCAATGGCAGTTTTAGCGCGGCGGCGCAGGAACTGCACCGTGTGCCTTCAGCAGTCAGTTATACCGTTCGTCAGCTAGAGGAGTGGCTGGCCGTACCGCTTTTTGTACGACGTCACCGTGATGTTGAACTGACGCCTGCTGGCGTCTGGTTTTTAAAAGAAGGGCGTTCTGTTATCAAAAAAATGCAGATCACTCGCCAGCAGTGTCAGCAAATTGCTAATGGCTGGCGTGGGCAGTTAGCTATTGCGGTGGACAATATCGTCAGACCAGAACGTACCCGGCAGATGATCGTCGATTTCTATCGCCATTTTGACGATGTGGAACTGCTGGTTTTTCAGGAGGTGTTTAACGGCGTCTGGGACGCGCTCTCCGACGGGCGTGTCGAACTGGCGATTGGGGCGACGCAGGCGATTCCGGTAGGGGGGCGTTACGCTTTTCGGGATATGGGGACCCTGAGCTGGAGCTGCGTAGTGGCAAGCGATCACCCGCTGGCGTCGATGCCTGGGCCGTTAAGCGATGATACCCTGCGCAACTGGCCGTCGCTGGTCAGGGAAGACACTTCGCGAACCTTACCAAAACGGATTACCTGGCTGCTGGATAACCAAAAAAGGGTCGTCGTACCGGACTGGGAGTCATCGGCAACCTGCCTGTCGGCAGGACTATGCGTGGGAATGGTGCCGACGCATTTTGCCCGCCAGTGGATAGACAGCGGAAAATGGGTGGCGCTGACGTTAGAGAATCCGTTTCCCGATGCGGCCTGTTGCGTGACGTGGCAGCAAAACGAAGCCTCGCCCGCGCTGGCATGGCTGCTGGACTATTTGGGCGATAGCGAAACGTTGAATCGGGAGTGGCTGCGGGAGCCAGAAGAGGCTCCCGACAGCGGGGATTAACGCCGATAGTCGCGGAACGGGCCGTCAGCGACCGAGCGACGCTCAACCAGGCGTGGATGAACTTCAATAGACTGTGACTCTTCACGCTTATTGACGATGCGATCCAATAGCATATTAAATGCGGTTTCACCTAAAGAGTCTTTGGGCTGGTGAATCGTCGTCAGCGCCGGGGTAAAGAAACGGGCGTTACGCACATTGTCATAACCGATCACCGAAACGTCCTGCGGTACGCGAAGCCCCATTTCGTCAGCCGCGCAAAGCGCGCCCATCGCCATAATATCGCCGCCGCAGAAAACGGCGGTAGGGCGATGTGACTGCGATAAAATTTGCTGCATCGCGTGGTAACCGGATTCCGGCTCGAAGTCGCCCTGAACAATCCAGTTGTCCGGCACGTTGATCAGCGCCTCCTCCATGGCTTTCATAAAGCCTGCCAGCCGGCCCGCGCCGGTGTTGCGCTCCAGCGGGCCGGGAATAACGCCGATATCCCGGTGGCCGCGCTCAACCAGATAACGACCCGCCATATAGCCGCCTGCAAAGGCGTTATCAATCACCGTGTCGGTAAAATCGGCCTTCGCCTCACCCCAGTCCATCACCACCATCGGAATATGGCGATACTCTTCCAGCATGGAAAGCAGAGGTTCTGGATACTCAGAACACATCACCAGCAGGCCATCCACGCGCTTTTGCGCCATCATGGACAGGTAGGCGCGCTGTTTTTCCAGGTTATTCCAGGCGTTGCCTAAAATCAGCGTATAGCCTTTCTGGAAACAGTTTTTTTCAACTGCCTCGATAATTTCGGCAAAATAGGCCGCTTCGCTGCTGGTCGCCAGTAAGCCTATCGACTTGGTATGGTTAACCTTCAGGCTACGCGCGACGGCGCTGGGAGAGTAGTGCAGCTCTTTAATTGCCGCCCAGACCGCGTTACGCGTTTCTTCAGCGACAAAACGCGTTTTGTTGATTACGTGTGATACAGTTGTAGTGGAAACGTTTGCTCGTTTCGCTACATCTTTAATTGTTGCCATTACATTTCACTCCAGACCCTCGCTAAGCTCCTGAGAAACGCCAGGTAAACGTTTGCCTACACACACCCTAATCGCAACATCAGGGTTGCGGCACGCCGGAAAAACGACACGGAACGTCAGGAAGGGGTCAATGGCCGTTACGCTAATTCAGTAAGCCTGGAATTTTGTCTGATCTTGAGGAAAAGGGGAAGCGTTAAAAACAGTTATCAATATAAAACATGAGAGATTTTTGTGCGGGAATGTGCAAAAATGCGCTATATCACTTTTTGTGTGGGAATAAAAAGGAGAAAACTTGATGAGTACCGACCTGAAATTTTCGTTGATTACTACGCTGATTGTTCTGGGCGTGATTGTCGCAGGTGGATTAACGGCCGCTCTGCACTGATTTCCTCTCTTCTGAGGGTGGGCGTCTCCTCTATTTTATCCTCTCTAAAACGCAGAAGGCGTACCTTCTGCGTACTCAGACTTATGCGGCGAGATTTTTCGCAACAAATTCCCAGTTAACCAGCGCCCAGAAATGCTCCAGATAGTTTGGACGGGCGTTGCGGTAGTCGATGTAATACGCGTGTTCCCACACATCAACCGTCAGCAACGGCGTCGCATCTGTGGTCAGCGGCGTACCGGCATTTGAGGTAGAAACGATAGCCAGTTTGCCATCAGCGCTTTTTACCAGCCATGTCCATCCGGAACCAAAGTTTTTGATAGCGGCATCGGTGAACTGCGCTTTAAATTCCGCGAAGCTGCCAAAAGATGCCGCAATAGCATCAGCCAGTTTCCCGGTCGGTTCGCCGCCAGCGTTTGGCGCCAGGCAGTTCCAGTAGAAGGTGTGGTTCCACACCTGAGCGGCGTTATTAAAGATACCGCCTTCGGAGGCGCGCACGATCTCTTCCAGCGATTTGCCTTCAAACGCCGTGCCTTTGATCAAATTGTTAAGATTGGTCACGTAAGTCTGATGATGTTTGCCATAGTGATATTCCAGCGTCTCAGCAGAAATATGCGGCGCCAGAGCATCTTTGGCATACGGTAATGCAGGTAATTCGAACGACATTGCTTCTCTCCTTATTATTAATATTGCGCACGCACAATAACCCTGGTGCGCGTAAGGATAGGGTAGCAAATTGAGAGGTGGCGCAAAAGAAGAAGTTATCCTGTCGTTAAACGACAGGATAAAATATTAGCGAATTGTTTTAGGTGTCATCACCCGGCGGGCGCCCACATAATGTCGTTGCCAGTACTCTTCGTTCAGTGAGGTGATCTTAATTTCCTGGCCGCTGCGCGGAGACTGGATAAACTTACCGTTGCCGACATAGACGCCAACGTGATCGGCGGTGCCGCGCCCCTGCGTACGGAAGAACACCAGATCGCCGTTTTTCAACTCGCTACGCTCAATGGGCGCCGCGTCACGCAGGTGATACATCTCATTCGCCGTTCGGGGGATACGGATCTTCACTAAATCTTTATAGGCATAATAAACCAGACCGCTGCAATCAAAACCGGTGCGCGGCGACGCGCCTCCCCAGTGATACGGTTTACCAATCTGATTCATGAGTTTGGACATCGCGGTTTTCGTCGCTTTTTGTACTTTTGCACGATGCGCATCGGCAATAGAGACCGGCAATGTTCTTTTCCCCTTCACGCAGTGCGGCTTACGGCCTTTACGCGTCGTGCATTTTTCCGTTACGTTGAGGGCGGCGATTGTCGTGGGCGCGGTTCTGTTCCGGCGATGCGTCGTATGACGAGATTTTGTGGAGGCGATGGTACGTTTTGGCGTAGAAGCGGAAGAAGAACGGCTGGTTTTTGAGGTTTTTTTTACGTTTTTTTTGCTGGTTTTACTGATCTTTTTGGGCGTTGTGCTTTTCTTTTTATCTGCCGTTTTCGTGACATGAGAAACAGCAGGCGTCGCTTTGGCTTGCCTGGAAGCATGGGCCATTGGCGTAAAAGGGAGAGTAGTAAAAAGTAAAGCACAGAGCGTGATCGAGATTTTGTTTATCCGCGCCACTGAGCAATCCTCTGTTAAAGGCAGGCGATCATGCCTGCGTATGATTTACAAAACCTGATAATTCTAATCTACAAAAGCACAGATTGGTAATTGCTTTTGGTTTCTGAAGCTGTGTTTCGTTAACAGATGTAAAAAAAATAGCAATTAATGCTAAACACGAACGCGTTATCTACAAATCACTGTGCGGTAACCCGCTTAAAAGATATTTTGTATACAACTTATTCCCGCAGACGGTAAAATAATAAGGCATGATGAAAATGTTATTTTCCGTTGCCAGCCTGACCCGTTACAATGACAGGCTTCGGTCGTAAAAGTAGTTTAAGGAAGCGAGACAATGAGCACCACTATCGAAAAAATTCAGCGCCAGATCGCTGAAAACCCGATTCTCCTGTATATGAAAGGTTCACCGAAATTGCCAAGCTGTGGTTTCTCTGCGCAGGCCGTTCAGGCGCTTTCAGCCTGCGGGGAACGTTTTGCCTATGTTGATATCCTGCAAAACCCGGATATTCGTGCTGAATTACCGAAATACGCCAACTGGCCGACATTTCCACAACTGTGGGTGGATGGCGAGCTGGTCGGCGGGTGTGATATTGTGATTGAAATGTATCAGCGTGGCGAGTTGCAGCAGCTTATTAAAGAAACTGCGGCAAAATATAAAACTCAGGAGCCGGACGCAGAGTAATCTGTGAAAGGGGAAAGCGACCTGTAAAGGTCGCTTTTTTTACCGTCATCGTGAGCAAGAGCGGCGTTGTTAGCCTCGTTATTTGTCCGTCGGCAAAGGTAATGGCCAGCCGCCCAGGCGCTTCCAGCGATTGACGATTTCACAAAACAGCACCGCTGTCCGCTCGGTATCATACAAAGCGGAATGGGCCTTTTCGCCGTCAAACTCCATACCTGCCGCCAGGCACGCTTTTGACAACACCGTTTGTCCCAGCGCCAGTCCGCTCAATGCCGCAGTATCAAAGGTGACGAACGGATGAAACGGGTTACGTTTCAGCGAGGCGCGCTCTGCGGCGGCCATCATAAAACTGTGATCAAAAGTGGCGTTATGCGCGACCATAATGGCGCGGCTACAACCACTTTCTTTGATACCTTTACGCACCATTTTGAAAATAGCGTGTAGGGCCTCATATTCACTCACCGCGCCGCGTAGCGGGTTAGAGGGATCGATACCGTTAAACGCGAGCGCTTCCGGCTGTAAGTTGGCTCCAGCGAACGGTTCCACATGGAAATGCAGCGTCATGTCCGGCATCAGCCAGCCTTGTTCATCCATTTTCAGCGTGATGGCGGCGATTTCGAGCAGCGCATCGGTTTTAGCGTTAAATCCTGCAGTTTCAACGTCGATGACGACAGGATAAAAACCACGAAAACGGTCGCACAGACCGGAAAGTTGAGCGTTATCGGACATCTGAGTCTCTTAATACGAAAAAATGCAGCGCGTATTATGGCAAATTTTACGCCGGGATGCAGTAAAACAACGGGCACAGTGACCTGCGCCCGGCAGGGGATCAGTTACCCAGACCGCGGCCTGCGTCTTTAGCTTCAATCAATTCGATTTTATAGCCATCCGGATCTTCAACGAAGGCGATGATGGTCGAACCGCCTTTTACCGGCCCCGCTTCACGGGTCACGTTGCCGCCGTTCTGACGAATACGTTCACAGGCTTCAGCGGCATTGTCAACGCTCAGCGCGATATGCCCGTACGCATTGCCCATGTCGTAGCTCTCAACGCCCCAGTTATAGGTGAGTTCGATGACCGCTTCTTCCGTTTCCGGACCATATCCCACAAAGGCCAGCGAGTATTTGTATTCCGGATTCTCACTGGTACGCAGCAATTTCATGCCCAGAACGTTAGTGTAAAAAGCGATGGAACGCTGCAAATCGCCGACGCGCAGCATAGTATGCAATAAACGCATTTTCGTTGTCCTTAAAATAGTCAAGATATTCAAAGTATAGCGGCGATGTGAGGCCGCTATCAATGAAATTACAGAGTAGGGTAGTCCGTGTAGCCTTCCGCGCCGCCGCCATAAAAACTTTCGGGACGCTGTGGATTGAGTTTCGCTTTACATTGCAGACGCGCCACCAGATCCGGGTTAGCGATGTAATCGCGACCAAACGCCACGGCGTCAATCAGCCCTTTTTCGATCAGATCTTCCGCTTTTTCTGGCGTATAGGCGCCAGCGCCGATGATGGGACCGTGGAAATATGCGCGCACTTTTTCACGGAACGCGTCGCTGTACGGTTCGCCGCCCGCCCAGTCTGGTTCAGACATATGCAGATAAGCAATGCCGCGTTTGCCTAACGCATCAATCAGATAAAGGGCGTCAGCTTCTTCATTCGGGCCGTTATCGACATTCTGGAAAGTGCCGACAGGAGAAAGGCGAATGCCGATACGGTCCGCGCCCCATTCTTTAATGCCAGCATCAACCACCTCCAGCACCAGACGGGCGCGATTCTCTACGCTGCCGCCGTACTGATCGGTACGGTGATTAGAAGACGGTGAGAGGAACTGGTGCAGCAGATAACCGTGCGCGGAGTGCAGCTCGACCAGATCGAAGCCTGCCTCTCGGGCATTGGCGATAGCCTGGCGGAAATCGTTGACGATCCCGGGGATCTCATGAGTATCCAGCGCGCGCGGCGTGGAAGTCTCTACGCGGATGGCCTGGCCGTTTTCATCACGCAAAGAGGTGCGGGTTCCCGCATTGATAGCGGATGGCGCGACGGGCGCTTGTCCGCCTGGTTGCAGGCTGGCGTGTGAAATACGGCCCGTATGCCACAGTTGCACCGCTATATGGCCGCCCTGAGCATGAACTCCCTGAGTGATTTTTTTCCAGGCGGCGATCTGCTCATCGCTGTGTAATCCCGGTGCGCCGGCATAGCCTTTCGCCTGTGCGGAGATTTGTGTGGCTTCGCTGATGATCAATCCGGCGCTGGCGCGTTGACGGTAATATTCCGCCATTAACGGCGTAGGAATGTCGCCCGGTTCAATACTCCGCAAACGCGTCAAAGGCGCCATAAATACGCGATTTGTTGCCGTGATGGCACCCACCTTGAGGGGGGTAAACAGTTTTGCTGATGACATAGTGGCTCCTGATATAAGTAGACCGGTCGTCTTGTAATAAAGGAAATAAAAACGCCTGTTACTGCTCAGGCGTTGCAATAATGGTCTTAACATGCGCCAACGCATTTTCCAGCGGCGCGGCGCTACGGGATATTTTGGCCTGCAAATTGGCGCCCAGCCACAGGGCATAAAGTACCTGCGCCTGTGGCAACGGCTGGCCGGTGAAATGTAAACAGTGGCTATTACGGCCATCCTCCAGCGCGCGTGCAAGCAGTGCCATGATCTCCTGCGCCCCTTTATCCATCGTAGAGCGCATATCCTCCGACAGATCGCAGACCTCCGCTGACAGTTTCACCGTCAGGCAACCGCTGATGGCGCCTTGCTGGCAAAACTGCTTTAACGTTTCCTGATACCAGGCGAGAAGACGATCGCGATGATTACCGGGAGCGGAGGTGAAGTGCGCCGTAAGACGCTGATGATAGCAGGCGTAATGTCGCTCAAGCATGGCGACGCCGAAGGCTTCTTTCGAGCGAAAGTAGTGATAAAACGACCCTTTAGGCACCTGGGCGGTTTTGAGCAACTCGCTAAGCCCCATGCCGGTAAAACCCCGTTGCATACAAAGCTGCTCGCCGGTGGCCAGCAGATGTTCGCGGGTATCGTGTTCGGTTTGCTTATTCATAGCAGGCAGTATAGTAGACCAGTCGGTCTACTGCAAGCAGAGTTGCCATAATGTCAGTTAGCGTCTTCAATAGTCATAAGCGTCAAACGTTGAGGAGGGGATGTGGCCGAGCAGTTGGAGTTTTTTCCTGTAGCAAGCCCATGTCGCGGTATCTGCCAGTCTGATGAGCGTGGCTTTTGTCGGGGTTGTATGCGCAGCCGCGACGAACGGTTTAACTGGCAAAAAATGAGCGATGCTGAGAAACAAAATGTACTGCGGCTTTGTCGCCAGCGTTACTTGCGTAAAATACGCGCAAATAAGCCTCTCCCATCGGAAGATCCTCAACAACCTTCACTCTTTTAAACGCGGAATTGCGTATACTCAACCTCATTATTCTCTATGAGGAATCTGTTATGGTTCAGCGTGTCACCATCGCTCCACAAGGCCCGGAGTTTTCGCGTTTTGTCATGGGTTACTGGCGTTTGATGGACTGGAATATGTCCGCGCGTCAGTTAGTGAGTTTTATCGAAGAGCATCTGGATTTGGGCGTCACTACCGTTGATCATGCGGACATTTATGGCGGATATCAGTGCGAAGCGGCGTTTGGCGAGGCGCTAACGCTGGCGCCGCATTTGCGGGAAAAACTGCAAATCGTTACCAAATGCGGTATTGCGACCACCGCCAGAGCGGAAAATAGGCTCGGTCATTATATTACCGATCGCCGCCATATTATTCTGAGCGCCGAACAGTCATTAAAAAATCTGGCGACAGATTATCTGGATATGTTGTTAATTCACCGTCCCGATCCGTTAATGGATGCGGATGACGTCGCCGAGGCGTTTCAACATCTGCACCAAAGCGGCAAAGTGCGCCATTTTGGCGTTTCTAATTTTACGCCAGCGCAATTTACGTTGCTGCAATCGCGCCTGCCGTTCACCCTGGCGACCAACCAGGTGGAGATCTCGCCGGTTCACCAGCCTTTGTTGCTGGACGGCACATTAGATCAATTACAGCAACTGCGTATTCGTCCGATGGCCTGGTCATGTCTTGGCGGCGGTCGGCTGTTTAATGATGAGGCTTATCAGCCGTTGCGCCAGGAACTTTCCGTTATCGCGCAAGAACTCAACGCCAGTTCTATTGAACAGGTGGTCTATGCCTGGATTTTACGTTTGCCATCGCAGCCGCTGCCGATTATTGGCTCGGGTAAAATCGAACGCGTACGCGCCGCACTAGAAGCGGAAACGCTGTCATTGTCGCGTCAACAGTGGTTCCGAATCCGCAAGGCGGCACTGGGTTATGACGTGCCGTAATCGCCAACTCGTTGACTTTCCGTTCATGTTTTCGCCAGTGGTTTACACTTAACAGGCGACCACATGTAACGGAGGTTTTATGAAGCGATTAAGTTTAGCGATGGTGACGCTGTTGGCCTGTGCGGGTGCGCAGGCCGCCAGCGAGAAAGTAGAGATGAATCTGGTGACGGCGCAAGGCGTAGGACAGTCTATCGGCACCGTCGTCATCGATGAAACCGAAGGCGGCTTAAAATTTACCCCACACCTTAAAGCGTTACCGCCGGGCGAGCATGGTTTTCACATTCATGCCAAAGATAGCTGCCAGCCCGCGATTAAAGACGGCAAAGCGGTTGCCGCAGAAGCCGCTGGTGGTCATCTGGACCCACAAAATACCGGCAAGCATGAAGGACCGGAAGGCCAGGGGCATCTGGGCGATCTCCCGGTGTTAGTCGTTAATAATGATGGTATCGCCACCGAACCGGTTACTGCGCCGCGTCTGAAGTCTCTTGATGAAGTGAAAGATAAAGCGCTCATGATCCATGTGGGCGGCGATAACATGTCCGATCAGCCGAAACCGCTCGGCGGCGGCGGAACGCGTTACGCCTGCGGCGTCATCAAATAACCCGGAGACAGCGTTCCCTGCGCTGGAGCCTGTTCCAACTGCGACAGCGAACAGTGTAAACGCCAGATAATCGCCGCCAGCTCATGCGCGGCGGGTTGATGATGATGTGCGAGCGTGTCGCAGATACGCTGTAGTTCCTGTAGCGTGACGGCAAGCGGGCGTTGCTGCACGCCGCGCTCGCTCATCACATCGCGCAGCAGGGATATACAAATATCCCGCACCCGGGAAAGCGGATCGGAACGCGACTCCCAGGCGCGCAGCTGCCACACCACATGCGAGCAGTTCAGCAGTACCACTCCCCAACGTAATAACCACCGGCGCGCCAGCGCATCCTGGCTATTGCTGAGCTGACTGACGTGATGATAGGTCAGCGATTCAAACTCGCTTTCGCTATGGGAAGGGTGACGGCTAAGCTGATCGACGAAATCCCGGCGTAGCGCGCGGATATGGCGGCGGCTTTTTACGGCATCGGAACCGGGGCGCAAAATCGCAAACGCCAGCCAGGAAATCGCGACGCCGACGATCTTGGCGGTATTATCGTTAAGGAAGTCGGCGAAGTCGTACACCGGCGGGTTGGTCACGGCGATGAATGAGCCCATAAAAACGATAAGCTGCCCCCACAGTCCCGCCAGCTTAGGCATCTGCAGTTTAAGCAGTTGCATCGTGACGAACAGCGGAAAAAGGAAAAGTAAGAATTGCCACAGATCGGTGATTTGCACCATCAGGCCAAATTTCACCACGAAGCTGAATAAGGACAGCAGCACTAAAGTACGCATCAATAAGGTGAGCGACTTAAACGGCGTGGCGACGATGGAGTAGAGAACGCAACTGATCGCCGCCAGGGTTAATGCGCCGGGCCCTGATTCCCATTGCGCGCCAATACTCCAGGCACCAATTACCGTGAGCGTGCAAAAGGTACGTACGCCGCTCCAGATGGCCTCTGCGTTATCCGTATGCCGCGCAAGGCCGGGAGTGCGGCGGATATGGATTTGATCCACCGGCGCGCCGCTTTCGATCAGATATAACTGACGGCTGCTGCGCAGATATAGCTGGCAAAAATAGCGTAATCGCTGCCAGAACGCGAGGTGACGATAATCCTGTTCATCCTGCGGGCGTAGCGGCGCAATAATCCGCGCCACGGTGTAGCTGTCCGCGCGCGGTTTCGCCAGTGCAGCTAAGAGTTGTTCAATGACTTCGCGGCTGTTTTCCGGCGGCGTCGGCCAGTTTAAAAGCATTCTACGCAGACTGGAGATCACGCTGGTTAGCCGTAATTGCTGGTGTAACAATGCATTTAGCAATGCATTCTGGCGGCGAAAACGGTAGTGACTCCAGAAGGCCTGAATACGCAGCAGGTTCATGGTCAGGATTTGCCCAATGACGCCCTCATGCGCGGAGCGGATAGCGTCGGTAGTCTCCGGCTGCCACAGTAGACTGGCATGTTCCAGCAAGCGCGCATGCATGTTTTTCAACGCGGTGAGCAGGGCAGTGCCATCCGATGTGCTGGGCAGGATCATCATCATCATGCCGCCACAGAGGATGCCGACGATAACTTCACATACGCGCGTTTGGGCGATATCCCACAACTGCGTGATTTCTACAATATTAACCATCGGGAACGCGATGATCGCCGCCGTGTAGCCGGACAACTGGAAAGCATAAGCGGCGTTATTGGTAAAATGCGCGCAGGCCCAGGTACAAAAACCGATCCAGGCGGCCATGCTAAACAAGAACAACCAGGGTTCATTCAGCGTATGGCCGGCAATAATCAGCGCGGCGGTCGCGCCGAGTAAACTCCCGGCAATACGCCCCAGACTTTTACTGATTACGCCGCCTACGGTCGGAAAGCTCACCACTGCGGCCGAAGTCATCGCCCAGTAGGGCTCATCCAGATTGAGATAATAAGCGAATGTCAGCGCGAGACACATAGCAATGGTATTGCGCAACGCGTAACGCCACTGGCCGGAGGTCGCTTTAAACCAGGGCGTATTTCGCAGTGCCGGCAGGGAGAGTTTCATTACCGCTGTCCAATGGCTACGCTGCAGGTAGTGCCGGAGACGAGCGTGATATCCTGCGGCAAAGCGTCAAATTCGATACGTACCGGTACGCGTTGTGCCAGACGTACCCACGGTACGTTGGGTTTGATATCGGGCACTAAACCGGAGTCGCTTTCCACGCTTTGGTCGTAAATAGCGCGCCCGATGCTGCCAACGTGACCCTGTAACTTAATATTGCCACTATACAGTGTTATTAATGCAGGCTCACCTTCGCGGATATGGCGTAGTTTGGTTTCTTCGAAATATCCCATTACATAAAATGAATGGCTATCTACCAGGGCGAAAAGCGGCTTACCGGTACTGGCATAATCACCGGTACGTGTGGAAAGGTTGGTCACCCAGCCGGATACCGGCGCTTTTACTTCCGTCTGGCTAAGCTGCCACTGCGCCTGTTTTAACGTCGCCAGTGCGACATCTACGCTGGCCTGCATCGCTTTAACATTCAGATTGGCGCTATCCAGATCTTCAGCAGAGATGTAGTTACGCGATAAATGTCGACGTCGATCGGCTTCATTATTCGCTTTTGCCAGATCGGACTGCGCTTTGGCCAACTGCGCCTGCGCGTTAAGTTCTGCAATATGGAAGGGCGTTTTATCAATGACAAAGAGAACGTCCCCGGCGTTGACGAACTGATTATCTTTGATATTGAGTTGGATAATGCTGCCAGAAACCTGCGGCGTTACGCTGACCTGTTCCGCGCGGATTTTACCATCGCGCGTCCACGGTGACTGCATATAGTAATTCCATAACCACCACGCGGCCAGAACGGCGACAACGGCGACAATGAGAGTAGAAAAATATTTTATTGTTTTTAACGACATATTTACCACGCGATCAGTAAAACGAGGCCCAGACATACGCAAAGCGTAAAGAGGGAGAGATCCATTAACAGGGGATGCCAGATTTCATCAGAGTATATCCGGTCACGCAGGAGTCGGTGAATAAACAACCAGATAACGAACCCAAGCGCAAAGGCTTTAAAGAATGGCGGAAAGTAAACAGATGCTCCCAACATGAGATCTTGTAAGGGCAATCCTGTGGCGTTGAGTATACACTTCACAAGCAATGTTCCTTTGCGTCAGACATCGATGCTTTAGTTTTAGCCAAAACTGAAGCTACAGGTGCCAGGTGCGCACTATGTCTGAAAAAATGTCTATTGGTAAGCAAATTTAGCAATACATTTGTTTTGAGAATACAAATACTGCACACTATTCTAAAATCAGCATAATAACTTAGCAAGCTAATTATAAGGAGATGAAATTGGAATCGCCACTAGGTTCTGATCTGGCACGGTTGGTGCGCATTTGGCGTGCTCTGATTGACCATCGCCTCAAGCCTCTGGAATTGACGCAGACACATTGGGTCACGTTGCACAATATTCATCAATTGCCGCCTGACCAGTCGCAGATTCAATTGGCTAAAGCGATAGGCATTGAGCAGCCATCGCTGGTACGCACGTTGGATCAACTTGAAGATAAGGGGCTAATTTCGCGGCAAACCTGCGCCAGCGATCGTCGCGCTAAGCGCATTAAACTGACCGAAAAAGCGGAGCCGCTGATCGCTGAGATGGAAGCGGTCATTCATAAAACGCGCGGTGAAATTTTGGCTGGGATTTCTTCAGAGGAGATTGAGCTTCTGATTAAACTTATCGCCAAACTTGAACACAACATTATGGAATTGCACTCTCACGATTGAGGTGCAGGGGCATACGTGTGGCCATGTGACCACACGTAAAGCCTGGTTTAGCGTGGAGAGACAGTAACCTGGCTGCCATTGCTGGCCAGCACGACACGCTGACCTGCCGAGAAACGCGTATTTCCTTGTTTCTGCACAACCATAATGGTGTTGCCATCGTCTTTACGAATTTCCAGTTCCACACCCTGGGTTTTATTCATTGCGCTCTGGACGCCCTGGCCCGCTACGCCGCCAGCCACCGCGCCTGCCGCGGTCGCCAGTGAACGACCCGTACCGCCGCCGATAGTGTTGCCGAGGAATCCGCCCAACACCGCGCCGCCGATAGCGCCAATCACGTTAGAATCATCACCGCCCTGAATTTGAACCGGACGAACGTTAACGATAGTACCGTACGTTACATTCTGAACTTGTTTAGCCTCGGATGCGGTATAAACATCACCCGAAAGGCTATCATTGTTAACACACCCCGCTAAGGATAACCCCATCAGTGAAACGGCCAGTACACGTTTAATCATTTACCCATCTCCTGTTCTTCACGAAACGCTATTTCAGCATCCCTATAGCTAAATTATATGGCATTTATGCAGTTAAGGTCATATCTTCTGCCAAAAGAATGTAAAAATCATAATCAGAAGTTAATTAACTAATCTTAAACGAAGTGGGAAGCAAGAAAAGATAGGTCATTGATATCCGTGGACGGCACGGCAAAAAACGTGACGCGGGCATAGCATTGCAAAATACGTTATGCCGAGTGTTAAGGCTTAACCCAGCTTAATAAGGAAGAGGTATGAAATCGGGCCGTTTTATTGGCGTTATGTCCGGAACCAGCCTTGATGGCGTGGATGTTGTACTGGCGGCAATTGATGAAACAATGGTAGCGCAACAGGCAAGTCTCACCTGGCCCATTCCCGTTCATCTGAAAAAAGGCATTCTCGATATTTGCCAGGGACAGCCGCTTACGCTCTCGCAACTCGGCCAGCTGGATACCCAGTTAGGCCGGCTTTTTGCACAGGCGGTTAATGCGCTGTTAGCGCAACAACGTTTGCAGCCGCGGGATATCGTCGCCATTGGTTGTCATGGGCAAACGGTCTGGCATGAGCCGACCGGCGAGGCCCCGCATACGCTGCAAATTGGCGATAATAATCACATCGTCGCCCATACGGGGATTACAGTGGTCGGCGATTTTCGGCGGCGGGATATTGCGCTGGGCGGACAAGGCGCGCCGCTGGTGCCCGCTTTCCATCACGCGCTGTTGGGACATCCGACGGAAAAACGTATGGTCCTGAATATCGGCGGCATCGCCAATTTATCTCTGCTTTTCCCCGGGCAGGCGGTGCGCGGGTACGACACGGGGCCGGGTAATATGTTGATGGATGCGTGGATTTGGCGACAATGCGCGCAGCCCTACGACAAAGACGCGGCATGGGCGAAAGAAGGTCAGGTTATTCTTCCCTTGCTGCAAAAGATGTTGCGCGATCCGTACTTTGCTGCGTCGGCGCCCAAAAGTACAGGACGCGAATATTTCAACTATGGCTGGTTAGAGCGTCATCTTACGGCTTTCCTTGGCGCAGACGCGCGCGATGTACAGGCCACGCTGGCGGAGCTGACGGCGGTCTCCATCGCCCAACAGGTGCTGCTCAATGGCGGCTGCGAGCGGCTGATGGTCTGTGGCGGCGGAAGCCGGAATCCGTTAGTGATGGCCCGTCTGGCGGCGCTGTTGCCCGGTATCGAGGTTTCGACCACCGATAAGGCGGGGATTAGCGGCGATGATATGGAAGCGCTGGCCTTTGCATGGCTTGCCTGGCGAACGCTCGCGGGCCTGCCGGGAAATTTACCTTCCGTGACGGGGGCTACAGAAGCCAGTGTTTTAGGCGCTATTTACCCGGCTAACCCAATAACTCAGAGTTAACTGAATTTTTCCCGGACTCTATATCGGTAAACTGGCAAGGTCAGGAAGGGGCGTTTGCCCTTCCAGAAGCAGGAGAGCTTTCGGGATATGCCTATGAAAAAGATCGCAATAATGTGTTTACCTGTGCTGCTGACCGGCTGTAGCGTTTATCAACAATTTGTTGAACGTATGCAAACGGATACGCTGGAATACCAGTGTGATGAGAAGCCGCTTACCGTTAAAGTCAATAACCCGCGTGAAGAGGTCAGTTTTGTTTATGACAATAAGCTGCTGACCCTGAAGCAAGGAATCTCGGCCTCGGGCGCGCGTTATACCGACGGGATTTATGTTTTCTGGTCGCAAGGCGAGAGCGCCACGGTCTATAAACGAGACAGAATTGTGCTTAATAACTGTCAGTTACAAAATCCGAAGCGTTGAGATTTTCAGTATGGGGGCGCACAATAGCGCCACCCACTGATTATTTCTGATCAACGCCATGTCTGATAACGACCAATTGCAGCAGATCGCGCATCTGCGCCGTGAATACACGAAAGGCGGCTTGCGTCGCCGCGATTTACCCGCTGAACCGTTAACCTTATTTGAGCGCTGGCTTGGGCAAGCGTGCGACGCCAGACTGGCCGATCCGACGGCAATGGTCGTGGCGACCGTAGATGACAAGGGGCAACCGTACCAGCGTATTGTATTGCTCAAGCATTATGATGAAAAAGGCCTGGTCTTTTATACCAACCTGGGAAGCCGCAAGGCGCATCAAATTGAGCACAATCCGCGTATCAGCCTGTTATTTCCCTGGCATATGCTTGAACGCCAGGTGATGGTGACAGGCAAAGCCGAGCGTCTCTCCACTCTTGAGGTGGTGAGGTATTTCCACAGCCGTCCGCGCGACAGCCAGATCGGCGCATGGGTCTCTAAACAATCCAGCCGCATTTCCGCGCGCGGTATCCTCGAAAGCAAATTCCTGGAGCTCAAGCAGAAATTTCAACAGGGCGAAGTGCCGTTACCCAGCTTCTGGGGCGGTTTTCGCGTGAGTATCGAACAGATGGAGTTCTGGCAGGGCGGCGAACATCGTCTGCACGATCGCTTTTTGTACCAACGCGACGACGGCGCATGGAAAATCGACCGTCTTGCGCCCTAAAGATGCAAAAATCTTGTTTTAAGCACTGGTGCGGATGAATCCGCCGTTTTATGCTATGTCTCTTTCGCGTCTGGCGAAAAGTCGTGTACCGGCAAAGGTGCAGTCGTTTTATACATGGAGATTTTGATGGCAAGCAGTAACTTGATTAAACAATTGCAAGAGCGGGGGCTGGTAGCCCAGGTGACGGACGAAGACGCGTTGGCAGAGCGACTGGCGCAAGGCCCGATCGCGCTCTATTGCGGCTTCGATCCTACCGCTGACAGCTTGCATTTGGGGCATCTGGTTCCATTGTTATGCCTGAAACGCTTCCAGCAGGCAGGGCACAAACCTGTTGCGCTGGTAGGCGGCGCGACCGGTCTGATTGGCGACCCGAGCTTCAAAGCCGCCGAGCGTAAACTGAACACTGAAGAGACCGTTCAGGAGTGGGTGGCGAAAATTCGTAAACAGGTTGCCCCATTCCTGGACTTTGATTGCGGCGAAAACTCCGCCATCGCGGCCAATAACTATGACTGGTTCGGCAGCATGAATGTGCTGACTTTCCTGCGCGATATCGGTAAACATTTTTCCGTTAATCAGATGATCAACAAAGAAGCGGTGAAGCAGCGTCTGAACCGTGACGATCAGGGTATCTCTTTCACGGAGTTCTCTTATAACCTGCTACAGGGGTACGACTTCGCTTGTCTGAATAAACTGCACGGCGTTGCCTTACAGATTGGCGGTTCTGACCAGTGGGGGAACATCACTTCCGGTATCGACCTGACCCGTCGTCTGCACCAGAATCAGGTATTTGGTTTGACCGTTCCACTGATCACCAAAGCTGACGGCACGAAATTCGGTAAAACCGAAGGCGGCGCTGTCTGGCTGGATCCGAAGAAAACCAGTCCGTACAAATTCTACCAGTTCTGGATTAACACCGCAGATGCCGATGTTTATCGCTTCCTGAAATTCTTCACTTTTATGGACATTGAAGAGATTAATGCCCTGGAAGAAGAAGATAAAAACAGCGGTAAAGCGCCGCGCGCGCAGTATGTGCTGGCCGAGCAGGTGACGCGCCTGGTTCATGGTGAAGAGGGGCTGGTTGCGGCGAAACGGATCACTGAATGCCTGTTCAGCGGTTCACTGAGCGCGCTGAGCGAAGCTGACTTTGAGCAGTTGGCGCAGGACGGCGTACCGATGGTTGAAATGGAAAAAGGCGCCGACCTGATGCAGGCGTTGGTAGACGCCGAACTCCAGCCGTCGCGTGGTCAGGCGCGTAAGACTATCGCCTCCAACGCTGTCACTATCAATGGTGAGAAACAATCCGATCCTGAATACATCTTTAACGATGAGGACCGTCTGTTTGGCCGCTATACCTTATTACGTCGCGGCAAAAAGAACTATTGTCTGATTTGCTGGAAATAAGGCATTAAGTAACAGGGAGTGAGAAATCACTCCCTTATTTTTGATGTTCAGGTAAAAAAATGAAGAATATCCTCGCTATCCAGTCCCATGTTGTTTTCGGACATGCGGGCAACAGCGCCGCCGAATTTCCCATGCGCCGTCTTGGCGCGAATGTTTGGCCGCTGAATACCGTTCAGTTTTCTAACCACACGCAATATGGTAAATGGACCGGCTGTGTCATGCCGCCCAGCCATCTGACTGAGATTGTCCAGGGGATTGCGGACATTGGCCAGTTAGCGCACTGCGACGCCGTACTTAGCGGTTACCTGGGATCTGCCGAGCAGGGAGAACACATTCTCGGTATTGTGCGCCAGGTTAAAGCAGCAAATCCGCAGGCAAAATATTTCTGCGACCCCGTGATGGGGCATCCGGAAAAGGGCTGTATTGTGGCGCCTGGCGTCGCAGAGTTCCATGTGCGTTATGCGCTACCCGCCAGCGATATGATCGCGCCTAACCTGATTGAACTGGAAATTCTCAGCAAACATAGCGTGAATAATGTGAATGACGCCGTGCAGGCGGCGCGAGAACTGATTGCTCAGGGGCCAGAAATTGTACTGGTAAAACATCTCGCCCGCGCCGGTTACAGTTCAGAACGCTTTGAAATGCTGCTGGTGACAGCGCAGGAAGCCTGGCATATTAGCCGTCCGCTGGTGGATTTCGGTTCACGTCAGCCGGTTGGCGTTGGCGATGTCACCAGTGGTTTATTGCTGGTCAAACTTTTGCAGGACGCGACGTTGCAGCAGGCGCTGGAGCACGTTACGGCGGCAGTCTATGAGATTATGATCGCCACCAAAACGATGCAGGAGTACGAACTGCAGGTCGTGGCGGCCCAGGACAGGATCGCTAACCCTGAACATTACTTCAGCGCAACGCGGCTGTAATTATTGCTGCTAAAAAGAGGCCGGATGGCGGTACAGCGAGCTATCCGGCAACATGACATTAATTCAGTCCTTCCGCTTTAAGCGCTGCCGCAACGGTCGGTCTTTTTGCGACACGCTGCATATAACTTTCAATATGCGTTAACCCGTCCATATTCAGTTTTACGCCATAGGCCCAACGCAATACGGTAAACAGATAAGCGTCTGCAATGGTAAAACGCTGGCCGCAAATCCACTGGTCGTCTGAAAGCGACTCATCCACATACTGCAATTTCTTTTCCAGACCGGCGCGAACGGCGGGTTTAAGTGTTTCCGGCGTGTCAGGGCGGAACAGCGGGGTAAAGCCTTTATGCAGTTCCGTTGCAATATAGTTGAGCCATTCCAGCGTATGATAGCGAGCAAGGCTACTTACCGGCGCCAGAAGCTGGCGGTCGGGAACGCTGTCTGCGAGGTACTGCATAATGGCGACGCCTTCAGTCAACAGTGTGCCGTCATCCAGCAGCAGAGCCGGAACCTGTCCTTTAGGGTTGACTGCCAGGTAATCATCACCATTTTCCAGGCGTTTTTTTGCGAGATCGACGCCATCAAGCGTAAAGTCTTTGCCAATTTCGCGCAGGGTAATGTGGGAAGCAAGAGAGCAGGCACCCGGTTTGTAGAACAGTTTCATCGGTAACTCCTTTTTGCTGAGGTTTAAAGTATGGTAGTGCGGGGACGAGCAAAAAAAAAGCCGCTAACGCACAGTTAGCGGCCTGAATGTTGTTTCCCGGAAAATTAAACTGTAGCGGCTTTAGAGCCTTTTTCAGCGTTATCATCGTCCTGGGTCATACGGTTCAGCTTAGGTGCTGTCAGCAGCATCAGGACGGCGATAACGGCGGTTGCTATGCCAATCTGCATAAATACGCGACCATAGACTTCCAGGGACATCAGTGGGTCAGTCACGTCGCTCGGCACAGCCATCAGGTTGGCGACATAACCGCCGATGATGTTAGCGCCTGCCGTTGTCAGGAACCAGCTACCCATGATGAAGCCCATCAGACGCTGCGGAACCAACTGTGCGACCATTGCCAGTCCCAGACCGGAGATCATCAGCTCACCGATACTTTGCAGGCCGTAGCTCGCGATCAGCCAGTTTACGGATACGATGCCGGCATCGTTCGCAAATTTGGTGCCCAGCGGCAGAATCAGGAACGCGCCGGAGCACAGCACCATACCAATGGCGAATTTCATCGGCATTGGCAGCGTATCGCCCATCCTGTTATAGATAGCGGCCAGAATCGGGCTGCCGATAATGATCCAGAATGGGTTCAGCGCCTGATACTGTTCCGGTTCGAACGCGATACCGAGAATAGAGTGCTCGACGTTACGAATGGCAAAGAAGTTCAGCGACGTCGGCATCTGGCTGTACAGTACGAAGAAGATAATCGCCTGCAGCATCAAAATAAAGGCGACGATCATTTTACGGCGAGCCGCGCCGTGCATGGAAAACGCTTCTTTACCGAAGATAATGACGATGCCAAGAGCGATTACGCCCAGCACCATACGCGCGATGTCCTGGTTGTGCAGCAGCCAGGTGGCGACCGCAATCAGAACGACAATACCCACGATTGTCAGCAGCAGATTACGGAAGTTGATCGGTTCAAAGTCGGGTTTGGAACCGTAGCTTTTCACCCAGCGCTGGCAGAAAGCAAAGTTAACGACGGTTATCAGCATACCGACGACGCTAAGCGCAAACGCGGTGCTCCAGCCATAACGCGCCGCCAGCCACGGCGTCGCCAGCATAGAGAAGAAGGAGCCGATGTTGACGGACATATAATACATCGTAAATGCGCCGTCGAGACGCGGATCGTCCTTCGCGTAACAGGTAGACAGCAGGGAAGACGGGTTAGCTTTAAACAGACCGTTACCCACAGCGATAGCCGCCATGCCCATATAGACGATGCCAGCGTCATGACCAGACCATGCGACCAGCGCATAACCGATAGCCAGCACCACGGCACCCAGCATAATAACGCGTTTGGTGCCCAGAATTTTATCACCTAACCAACCGCCAATGGCGACCAGGCCGTACACCAGCGCACTGAAGGAAGAGAAAAGGGTGATGGAATCCGCTTCTGACATACCCAGTTGTTTTACCAGGTAGACGGCCATAATGCCTTGCAGGCCGTAATAACCAAAACGCTCCCATAACTCTATCGAGAAGATGAGATAGAACGCCTTCGGTTGTTTGAAAGCGTTCAAACTGACGCTTTCAGTTGGTTTATTGTTTGCAGTAGACACTTTTACCTCTTTTTTACGCCCCGTATTAACAGGGATTGTCTGGCGCGTGATGAGTCAGACTCATCCGTCCGATTGTTATATTGGAGGGGAAACGGCAGGTAATGTTCACTATCTTTCCTCTCCAGACAAGACCTTTGTAATAATCTGTTACATATAACTCTTCTGGTTGAATCGTCCGATGTCAGAAATGTTATCCAGCGTTAAATTTCTTCATTTGAAGAATGGCAGATTTTTACACTGCAAAAAGGCCATTAGTTTGGGTGAAAGGCGATATCTTCTGCTATTTAAGGTGAAAAGCAGTGATATAGGCCATTATCTGAAAAAATGACAGAGTAATATTTTGTAGTGAAAACGGGGCGTCAGTCTATCTGGTTGTAAATGTAACCTTAGATGTCATTAAATTTTACATGAAGTTATCAAAGTGATCCTGATCACGGATAGATAGAAATTTTTGCGATTAAAAAAATGATTAACCTGACGTGGAGGGAAAACGAAAGCACATTACATCAGAAAAAGGACAGAGACTGGAATGATTGATGGCTAAAATAGATCCAGGCAGAAGGTAGGAGCGCGCTGGCGTGACGGACGCACTCCGACCATATTAAATATCGACTTTTTCTTTGTATTCGCAAAGATCTTCAATGAGGCAGGAGCCGCAGCGGGGTTTTCGGGCGATACAGGTATAGCGGCCATGCAAAATTAACCAGTGATGGCAGTCCACTTTGAACTCATTTGGCACCACTTTCAGTAACTTCTCTTCTACCTGCTCGACATTTTTACCCGGCGCGAACTGCGTTCGGTTGCATACACGAAATATATGTGTATCAACGGCGATGGTCGGCCAGCCGAAGGCGGTATTTAGCACCACGTTAGCGGTTTTACGCCCCACGCCGGGAAGCGCTTCCAGCGCCGCCCGATCCTCCGGCACTTCGCCATTATGCTTGTCCAGTAAAATACGGCAGGTCTTAATCACGTTTTCCGCTTTACTGTTAAACAAACCGATGGTTTTGATATAGGATTTCACGCCCTCTACGCCCAGTTCCAGCATCGCGGCTGGCGTATTGGCGACCGGGTAAAGTTTGGCGGTCGCCTTGTTCACGCTGACGTCGGTTGCCTGTGCGGAAAGCAACACGGCAATCAGTAATTCAAACGGCGACGTGAAATTGAGTTCCGTTGTGGGGTGCGGATTGCTGTCGCGCAGGCGCGTCAGAATTTCCAGCCTTTTTGCTTTGTTCATCAGACTTTCCCTGTTTCACCTGCCGGAACAGCGGAAGGCGCGGTTTCGGCGCGGCGTTTCTTCATTTTTTCATCAATAAGATATTTTACCGCCAGCATGAGTCCCAGGCCGATAAACGCGCCTGGCGGCAGCATCGCCAGCAGGAAAGGCGAGTCGGTGTGAAATATCTCGACCCGTAATACTTTTGCCCAGCCTCCCAGCAGGCTATCCGCGCCATCGAAAAGCGTACCATTCCCGAGGATCTCACGCAGCGAGCCCAGCACGAACATCGCGCCTGTCGCGCCCATGCCGATGGAAAAACCGTCCAACGCGGAAAGCCACGGTCCTTTTTTCGCGGCAAACGCTTCGGCGCGACCGACAACAATGCAGTTCGTTACAATCAGCGGAATAAAAATCCCTAAAGACTGATACAAACCGAACGCATACGCATTGATCAGCATCTGTACTGCGCTTACCACCGAGGCAATGATCATAACGTAAATCGGGATACGGATTTCTGCCGGCGTCCAGCGACGTAGTGCGGACACCGTAAGGTTGGTCAGCGTTAATACCAGCGTTGTGGCCAGACCCAGCCCCAGAGCGTTGGTTGCCGTAGACGTCACCGCCAGTAAAGGGCACAGGCCAAGTAGCTGCACCAGAGCAGAGTTATTTTTCCATAACCCCTGAACAACAATGTCTTTTATTTCGCTCATGGTTATTCTCCACAGGCGGTTAAATGGGGGAGCTGAGCGGGCAGTGATTCGGCGTACAGCCCGGCGCGTTTAACCGCATTCACCACGGCGCGCGGCGTTATTGTCGCCCCGGTAAATTGATCAAAATCACCGCCATCTTTTTTCACCGCCCAGTGCGTATCATTTTCACCGCTGATGGTTTTACCGCTAAAGTGGGTAATCCAGTCAGACAAACGGCGCTCAATTTTATCACCTAACCCTGGCGTCTCATGATGTTCCGTTACGCGCGTCCCCAGGACGGTACCGTTGAAATCTGCGCCAACAATAAGCTGGATAGCGCCGGAATAGCCATCTGGCGCGGTGGCCTCAATGATGGCCGCTACGGGTTTATCATCCTTGCGAGCGATAAAAACACGGTGTGTGCCTTTGCCGAGGGCGGGCGCATCGACCAGATAACAGCTCTCTTGCAGATTATTATTGTAACGATCTGGCGGCAATACCTGATCGAACAGGGCATGTTGTTGTTGCAGCGCTTGTTCGTAGATGGTTGATTTTGTCATCTGATTAATCACCGCGGTCAATCCCGTAGAGCCTGCGGCAAAAAGCGCCAGCGTAATACCGTGTTTACGAATCGTTTTCAGCATGGTTTATCCTTTGCGATGTCCATAGACGCGGGGGCGCGTGTAGTAGTCGATCAGAGGAACCGTGATATTCGCCAACAGGACAGCAAAAGCAACGCCGTCCGGATAGCCGCCGAAGCTACGAATCAGCCACACTAATACCCCAGCCAGCGCGCCGAAAATTAAACGTCCACGGTTGGTCGTGGAGGCGGTAACCGGATCCGTCAAGATAAAAAATGCGCCCAGCATGGTGGCGCCTGACAGCAGATGAAGCTGCGGCGAGGCCAGCGTAGCGGGCGAGAAAAACCAACCTAACGCGGCGCATAGCGCCAGCGTCAGCAGAAAACTGACCGGGATATGCCAGCGGATAGCTTTTTGCCACAGCAGGAATACGCCGCCGACAAGCCAGGCGAGGTTAACCCACTGCCAGCCCACGCCAGCCAGCGCGCCGCTGTATATCGGGTACTGCATGATTTGCTCAACGGAGTGCCCGGCGCGCAAGGACGTTTTAAACGTATCCAGCGGCGTCGCCTGGCTGATACCGTCAATACCGATACGTAGCAGCGTCATATCGCCGCCGCTGGCGGTATGCCCGGTAAAAATCATCCGCAACGTGTCCAGCATATCGGGCGTTGTTGCGGCTATTTCATAAGGCGGCAACCAGCTTGTCATTTGCACCGGAAAGGAAATTAATAGCACCACGTAGCCGATCATGGCCGGATTAAAGGGGTTTTGTCCCAGCCCGCCATATAACTGTTTGGCGATAATAATGGCGAATCCGGTTCCCAGCACGACCATCCACCAGGGCGCGAGCGGAGGGATGCTGACCGCCAGCAAAAGCCCCGTCAATAACGCGGAATAATCCTGCAGGTGACTGGCGACCGATTGTTTGCGTAGCCTGAGGACAATGGCTTCCGCGACGAGCGCCGTGATAGCAGCCAGAACGATCTGGAAAAGCGTTCCCCAACCAAAAAACCACGTCTGCGCGGCAATACCCGGCAGAGCGGCGACTAATACCAGCAACATGATTCGCGATGTCTGGCGCTGGTTATGGGTATAAGGCGAGCTTGCGATTCTGAATACCATTTAATCCTCGTTAACAACCTGCTGCTGTGCTGCTTTTTTTGCCTGAACGCGGGCGATCGCCGCAGCAACCGCGGCTTTGCGCGGGTCGACCGGTTCGGCTGGTTCGCTTCCGGCCTGCTGCTCCTGCTTACGGGCTTTGGCGCGGGCGATAGCCGCTTCCACCGCGGCTTTGCGCGGTTCGGCCGGTTCGGCAGGTTCGGCAGGTTCGCTTCCGGCCTGCTGCTCCTGCTTACGGGCTTTGGCGCGGGCGATAGCCGCTTCCACCGCGGCTTTGCGCGGTTCGGCCGGTTCGGCAGGTTCGGCAGGTTCGCTTCCGGCCTGCTGCTCCTGCTTACGGGCTTTGGCGCGGGCGATAGCCGCTTCCACCGCGGCTTTGCGCGGGTCGACCGCTTCGGCAGGTTCGCTTCCGGCCTGCTGCTCCTGCTTGCGGGCTTTGGCGCGGGCGATGGCCGCTTCCACCGCGGCTTTACGCGGGTCGACCGGTTCGGCAGGTTCGCTTCCGGCCTGCTTACGGGCTTTGGCGCGGGCGATGGCTGCCTCCACTGCAGCTTTACGCGGGTCGTCGCCGGGTATCGCGCTGTCAGCCATCGGATGAGTGGCTTGTTTAGCGCGCGCTTGCGCTTTACGCGCTTCACGGGCCGCGATGACGGCGCTATTGTCTGGCAGACTACCCGCCTGAATAACCACCGGTTGCGTGGCCTGCGCCTGTTTCTCTTTTACCCGCGCCAGCGCAGCGGCAATGGCATCCTGATCTTTTGCCGCTGGTTGTACCGCTGCGCTCTTGTGACGTGCAAGGCGGGCGGCTTTTTCGCGCTCCAGTCTTGCCTGACGAGCCTCAAAACGTGCTTTGGCTTCGGCGGCGCGTTTTTCTTCAAGCCTGATCGCATTAATCTCCGCTTTTTCCTGACGGAAATATTGGACGAGCGGAATATTACTCGGGCAGACCCAGGCGCAGGCGCCGCATTCTATACAATCAGCAATATGGTGAGCGGTAGCCTTGTCATGCTGCTGCCCTTTGCTGAACCAATAAAGCTGCTGCGGTAAAAGGTCGGCAGGGCAAGCGTCAGCGCAAGCACTGCAACGAATACAGCTTTTCTCTTCCTGAGGCGCTCCCATTTCAGTCACGGATGGCGCCAGCAAGCAGTTGGTGATTTTTACGACCGGTACGTCAAGCCAGGGAAGGGTGAATCCCATCAACGGGCCGCCCATGATGACCATCTGGTCAGCGGAAGGGCAGAACCCGGCATCGTTAAGCAAATGACGAACGGGAGTGCCGAGCCGCGCCCAGACGTTACCCGGACGGCTTACCGCTTCACCCGTTAAGGTGACAACGCGTTCTGTGATCGGTTCGCCGTCAACCACGGCGCGTTTAACGGCATAAGCCGTACCGACGTTTTGCATCAGCACGCCAATATCAGAGGAGCGCCCGCCGTGGGGAACCTGTTTTCCCGTCAGTATTTGGGTGAGCTGTTTTGCGCCGCCGGAAGGGTATTTGGTTGGGATCACACGTAACGAAATATCGTGGGCGTCAGCCAGTACGGCGCGCAGCATGGAAATAGCCTGCGGTTTGTTATCTTCAATGCCGATTAATACCTCACGCGGTTGCAGAATATGCGCCAGGATGCGAATACCTTCCACAATCTGCGCGGCGCAGTCCTGCATCAGACGATCGTCCGCCGTAATGTAAGGTTCGCACTCTGCGGCATTGATAATAAGCGTGGTGATTTTATCGCCGCCGCCCTGCAATTTAACGCCGGTGGGAAAGCCTGCGCCGCCAAGCCCGGCAACGCCATACTGATGAATGCGTTCAATGAGCGTTTCACGGCTGTGGGCGCGGTAATCAGACCAGCCCTCGCGTTCAATCCAGCGGTCCTCGCCGTCGGCATCAATGATGACGCTTAACTCCGCCAGCGCCGAAGGATGTGCCGTCGAGTGGGGGGCAATAGCGATAACCGTCCCGGAGGTGGGCGCGTGTACCGGCAGCATTCTCCCACGTCCACGGGTAAGCGCCTGGCCGCGTAGCACGCGATCGCCGACGCTAACGCACAGCTCGCCCTCAGCGCCAATGTGCTGTTTTAAAGGGATAACGAAGCACGGCGCTAAAGGCACCTGGCGCAGCGGCGTGCCGTTTGACTGGGTCTTCATTTCGGGCGGATGAATACCACCGTCGAAATCCCAGATTTTATCTTTTCTGAAAGCGGAAAATAGTTTAAGCATGTTGTTCCACGGGAATGATGCGAACGGGAATGGTGTTCAAATCCCATTTCCAACTGTCGGGCGTCTCATTCACCGGACGTAATTCGATGCAGTGCGTCGGACACGGATCGACGCACAGATTACAGCCAGTACAGAGATCGCTCATGACCGTGTGCATGGCGCGCGTTGCGCCAACGATGGCGTCAACCGGGCAGGCCTGAATGCATTTTGTGCAGCCAATGCAGTTATTTTCATCAATAACTGCCAGCATACGTACTGGCGCGACCTGCTGTTCTTCACCATCGCATGGTTGCGGCTCTACGTTTAGCAGCTCTGCCATTTTCAGCATGACGGCTTCGCCGCCGGGCGCGCAACGATTGATTTTCTCGCCCTGGAGGCCCACGGCTTCGGCGTAGGGGCGGCAGCCGGGATAGCCGCACTGACCACACTGGCTCTGCGGCAAAATCGCATCGATTTTTTCAACAACCGGATCATCTTCAACCGCGAATCGGCGGGAGGCATAACCCAGAATGGCGCCGAACACCAGGCCCAGAAGGGTCAGGGCGCCAACGGCAATCCAGATAGTATTCATTACAACTTCACCAAACCACTAAAGCCCATAAAGGCCAAAGACATTAATCCTGCGGTAATCAATGCTATCGCGTTACCACGAAAAGGGGCGGGCACATCCGCCACGGCAAGGCGTTCGCGGATGGCGGCGAACAGAACCATCACTAATGAAAAACCGACGGCGGCGGAAAATCCGTACAGCGCCGACTGAAGGAAGTGATGACCGAGATTAATATTCAGTAACGCTACGCCCAGAACCGCACAGTTAGTGGTAATCAGTGGTAAGAAGATGCCTAACAAGCGGTATAACGCCGGGCTGGTTTTCCGTACAACCATTTCGGTAAATTGCACGACCACAGCAATGACGAGGATAAAGGCCAGCGTCCGCAGATAAATCAGATCCAGCGGAATAAGTATCCAGGTGTCGATAAGCCAGGCGCATATCGACGCCAGCGTCATGACAAAGGTCGTCGCGAGGCCCATCCCCATGGCGGTTTCCAGTTTTTTGGATACGCCCATAAAGGGACAAAGGCCCAGGAATTTGACCAGTACAAAGTTATTGACCAGTACAGTTCCGACAAAGAGCAGCAGGTAATCAGTCATGTTTCGGCCTGAAATAAAAAAGCCGCCTATTATCTGTCAAACTACCACAGGCGACAACAGGTTAACTGTAGGGTTATTACGGATTAACAAACGTTGTTTTGACGCGCGCTGAACGTTTGAGATAAGGCACAATGAGCGCCGTCGCCAACAGTGGGAAGAGTAACTGACGCACGGCAAAGGCATCTGAGACGGGCGAAAAGGCAAATGCTTTAACCGCCAGTAACACCGACACCAGCAGCCAGATAATGTAATGCTTCGGCACGCAGCGTCTGCGCTTGAAGAATGCGATCGTCAACCACAGGGTATAGTACCACATGGCGATAGCGGTAATAAATGAAATGCCCCATAGCAGTAAATTACCGGTTTCCTGTCCGCTAAGCGTCTTGAACGTTTGCGGTGTGGCAAGCGCCATAACGTAGAGTAATAACGCCAGCGAGGTGCTCAACAACGCGACTAACAGCCAGGCTAACGGGCCAAGAAGCCAGCCTCCAATTCGTTGTGGCGGTGTTGTAGTCATATCTTCTCCGGGGTTACGCGCATTAACGGTCATGCCGCTCATTTTGGGGCAAATATTATAAGGTTTTTGATGTTAAACGCTACTTTCTTTATTGCACATAGCGCCAGACGGATTGCGGAACCTGACCTACATCAAACAGGCGTCCTCCGGAAACCAGTTCGGCACGGCGGTGATCTGCAGCGCGATACATATTAACAATGTCCATGTCATCAGTAAGGGTATAGTTAAGGTGGTCGAACAGTTTTTCCAGACTTTCGAGCGAACTAATTTTGCGGAATTTTAATAGATAATCCTGAACAGTCATATAAAGTTGATCCATATTAAATATAATGCCAACGGAGTAGTCACTGATAAAAAATAAACAAAACCGCACCAGTGAGAGGTCAGGGGTGCAGGTAAAAAGGGAATATTCTTACCGGTAAAGAGTCAGGCGCCACATGGCGCCTGGGGCGAAAGGTTAACGCGCTTTCCTACAACAGGCAATAAACGTCAGACCAGATAGGACATATTTCGTTTTTTTTGCCGGTTTTTGACTTTTCTTTGCACCCCCCGGGGCGCCGCTTACCGTACCACGCGAAAATGCCTTTACATTATCTGACGCTTACTTCTTCTGGACGGAAGCCGTGGGCTCTGGTGGTTGGTAATTGTCAATATGGTTGGCAATACCTAAAAGAATGACTGAGATAACGAGAACTATCCACCCAGTTAATTCAATAAGACGATTCATTATTGACGACATTTGCTTTGATTTATCCATAAACACAGGGGGTAAATGTTACTTTCCTGGCGAGCGGTCGGCAAGAGGGAGGGAAACGATTTCAGCCTCTGTTCTGTAACAAGTTAATCATTTGATGCTACGTTGATGGTCAGGACGCTATTGCGGCTAATCGCACGATGGTGTGGAATAGCGATATCTAAAACCGGAGGCAGTGAGATGAATGACAAAATCCGCGTTGGGTTAATCGGTTATGGCTACGCCAGTAAAACCTTTCATGCGCCCTTAATTATGGGAACGCCAGGGCTAGAGCTTGCGACGGTATCCAGCAGCGATGAAACAAAAGTGAAAGCAGACTGGCCGGCGGTCTCCGTGGTCTCTGAGCCCCGACACTTATTTAACGATCCGCATATCGACCTGATCGTGATCCCGACGCCCAACGATACCCATTTCCCGCTGGCGAAAGCTGCGCTGGAAGCCGGTAAGCATGTGGTGGTTGATAAACCCTTTACCGTGACACTGTCACAGGCGCGAGAATTGGATGCGCTTGCGCGGAGTACTGGCCGGGTACTTTCCGTCTTCCACAACCGACGCTGGGACAGCGATTTTTTGACGCTGAAGGCCTTGCTGGCGGATGGCGTGCTCGGCGAGGTGTCCTTGTTTGAATCCCACTTTGATCGCTTCCGTCCCCAGGTGCGCGACCGCTGGCGCGAGCAAGGCGGGCCGGGAAGTGGTATCTGGTACGATCTGGCGCCGCACTTGTTGGATCAGGCCATTCAACTTTTTGGCCTGCCGGTCAGCATGACGGTGGATTTAGCGCAGCTGCGTCCGGGCGCGCAATCTACAGATTATTTCCACGCGATTTTATCCTACCCCCAGCGCCGCGTGATTTTGCACGGTACGATGCTGGCCGCGGCGGAATCCGCGCGATACATCGTTCATGGTTCGCGCGGTAGCTATGTTAAATATGGCCTCGATCCCCAGGAAGAACGGTTAAAAAACGGCGAGCGTTTACCGCAGGAAGACTGGGGATACGACATGCGTGACGGCGTATTGACCCTGGTTGAGGGAGAGACGCGCAAAGAAGAGAACTGGCTTACGTTGCCGGGTAACTATCCGGCATATTATGCCGCCATCCGCGATGCGTTAAACGGTAACGGTGAAAATCCCGTGCCGGCAAGCCAGGCGATTCAAATTATGGAGTTGATTGAACTGGGCATGGAATCGGCAAAACATCGCGCGACGCTGTGTCTTGCCTGAGATGTCGCATTTCTCCGCCTGTGATAGCATTAAACCGCAGGCGGAGAGAGGGCGTTAGCATCAATAAAGCAATTTTACGCCGCGGCCACTTTTTCGCGCAGCGCACGTTTTTCGCCATCGCTCAGAAAGGCGATTTCCAGACCGTTAATCTGCGCCTGGCGAATCTGTTCGCGGCTCAATCCTGCCGCTGGCGCGGCGACGTGATATTCATGGATAATATCTACGCCCTGAACAGCCGGATCGTCCGTATTAAGACTGGCGAGAACGCCATGCTCAAGGAAGGTTTTGAGCGGATGGTCTGCCAGCGATGCGACGGTACTGGTCTGAATATTCGAGGTCAGACAGGATTCAATACCGATACGCTGCTGTGCAAGAAAATCCATTAACGCGCGATCTTCGACAGCTTTTACGCCATGTCCGATACGTTCGGCCCCCAGTTCGCGAATCGCCTGCCAGATACTTTCCGGCCCTGCGGCTTCGCCAGCGTGAACGGTAATATGCCAGCCCGCATCGCGCGCCCGATTAAAGTGCGACAAAAACAGACTGCCGGGAAAGCCCAGCTCATCACCGGCTAAATCCAGCGCGGTGATTTTCTCTCTGTGCGCCAGCAGCGCATCAAGCTCCTGTAAACATGCCGCCTCGCCGAAGGTACGGCTCATAATGCCAATGAGTCGCGCCTCGACGCCAAACGTGTTACAGCCGTCGCGTACGCCGTCGATAACGGCTTCAACCACGCCTGCGATCGGTAACTGATGCGCCATCGCCATATAGCCGGGCGAAAAGCGAAGCTCGACGTAATGCAGGCCGTTACGTGCGGCATCTTCAATATTTTCAAAGGCCACACGGCGGCAGGCGTCAAGCGATGCCAGGACTTTTACCCCCCAATCGAGCTTCGTGAGAAAGCTCACTAAATCGGGTTCGGTTGAGGTGACCTGGACATGCGGAATCAACGTTTCCAGCGTTTGGGCGGGAAGGGCGATGTTGAACTGCCGACCAAGATCCAGAATTGTTTGGGCGCGAATGTTGCCATCAAGGTGGCGGTGGATGTCAGTCAAAGGAAGCGTAATATCAATCATGGGCGCACTCAATTTTTAATAAAAGTGCGCACCATTATACTACAGATTGATAATCCTCTGGAAATTTTGCAAAAACGGAGTCATTACGTTGCAACTTCGCGAGAGCGCGGGAGAAATTTTGTATCATTCTCTTTAACGCGCCCCCAGTCAGCTCACGGGGGTTGTCTCTGTTATCGCATCTTAGGATAAAGGGTCAGCCCACCGCTTGTAGACAGTATCAGCGAACGGTGCGGATAGCGTTAATTAATCCATTGACGCCTTTTTCAAGTTTCAGGCGAGGGCATCCGGCATTCAGACGCACAAATCCCCGGCCTTCGGCGCCATAGGTATCGCCGGGCATAATGGCGACTTTCTCCTGATGAATGAGCGTGTGCTGTAATTTTTGATCGTCAATGCCGAGCGGACGGAGATCAATCCAGGCCAGATAGGTCGATGGCGGCGCTTGCCAGTTCAGCGTCGGAAAGGCACTATTCAGCGCCTGCGCGATATAGCGCATATTAGCCGCCAGCGAGGCGCGTAACGCATCCAGCCACGGCGCGCCGTGCTGATACGCGGCAATATGCGCCGTGAGCGAGAGCACCGCTGGCGAAGAGAGGCCGTCGCGCCCTTTTAAGGCGGCCAGGTAGCGTTCACGGCTTTCACTATTTTCAATGATTCCATAAGCGCCGGTTAATGCCGGAATGTTGAAGCTTTTCGAGCCGGAGGAGAGCAGCGCCCAGTCTCCGCGCGCGACATTGCTCCAGGGAATATGCGGCTGGTTTCCCCATACCATATCCATGTGAATTTCATCGGAAATCACCCGTACGCCATGGCGCTCGCACAGCGTTGACATCGTTTCCAGCTCGTCACGCGTCCACACTTTACCGGTGGGATTTTGCGGACTGCACAGCAGCAGGATTTTGCTTTCCGGACGCGCCAGCGCCGCCTCCAGTTTGGCCATATCGCAATACCAGGCGTTGCCTTCTTTCTCCAGCGGGACGGGAGTGACGATGCGATGGTTGCCTTCAATCGCTTTATAAAAAGCATCGTAAGCGGGGGTATGAACTACCACGCTATCGCCTTCGTTGGACCACTGGCGGATAAGCTCGGACGCCATATAGATAACGGAGGGGCCGTATACGAGGGAGTGGGCATCTATCGTGGTCTGATGGCGTGTCGCAAACCAGTGGGTAATCGCCCCTAAAAACGCCTCATTTTTCCAGCGGCTATAGCCCAGCACACCGTGGGAAAGGCGCTGGTTTAGCGCCTCCAGGATACACGGCGCGGTGGCAAAATCCATATCCGAGATCGTAAAGGGGAGCAGATCAGCCTCGCCAAAACGATCGGCGACATAATCCCACTGCGTACACCATGTCCCGCGACGGTCAACTTCCTGTGAAAAATCGAACATATCTCTTCCTTATGCCTGAACGGTATTCATCAGACCAACCATTTCATCTTTTACCGACTGAACCTGCGGGCCGATAACCACCTGCAAATTATGCTGATTGAGCTGTACGACGCCTATCGCACGATTGTCCTTCAATGCCTGGACATCGACAAGCGACATATCTTTCACGGACAGACGTAGGCGGGTGATGCAGTTGTCCAGACTCACGATGTTTTCCGTGCCGCCTAATGCCGCCAGGATAGCAGGCACGTTGTAGCCGGATTTTCCTGGCGCGCCAGCGATCGCTTTTTCAATGCTGGTGGCGATCTCCGCTTCGCGCCCCGGTGTTTTGAGGTTAAAGCGTGTAATGGCGAAGCGGAAAATGAGGTAGTAAACCGCAAACCAAATCGCCGCCACTACCGGCACCAGATACCATTTTGTTGACAGACCATGCAGGATGCCAAACACCACAAAGTCAATAATATTGCCATCCGTATTGCCGATAGTGACGCCGAGAATAGCCATGATGGTAAAACCCAGCCCGGTCAGCAGAGCATGAATAACGTACAGCACCGGCGCTACGAACAGGAACAGGAATTCCAGCGGTTCCGTTGTACCGCCGACAACGCAGGCGATTAAACCGGAAATCAATAATCCTTTAATTTTAGGGCGGTTTTCTGGACGGGCACAGTGGTACATTGCCAGCGCGGCGCCCGGCAACCCACCGAGAAACGCCGGCATTTTGCCTTGCGATAAGAAGCGAGTGGCGCTTTCAGAGAAGCCGTGCGTCGTTGGGCAACTGAGTTGGGCCTGGAAAATAGTCAATGCGCCGCTCACGGTATGCCCGCATACCTCTTGCGTACCGCCCGCCTCGGTGAAGCGAATCAGCGCTACCAGAATATGGTGCAGACCAAAAGGCAACAGCAGGCGCTCGCCGGTGCCGAAAATCATCGGTCCAAAGTCGCCGGCGCTATTGATGATATGACCCAGTCCACTAATTCCCATCGCAAAAACCGGCCAGACGAGCGGGATAACCAGGCCGACAAGCCCCATCACAACGGCGGAAACGATAGGTACAAAACGCGTACCGCCGAAAAAGGCCAGCGCATCCGGCAAACGAATGGTATGAAACCGTTCATGCAGCATCCAGACAATAATACCAGCGATAACGGCGCCGAGGATGCCGGTATCGATAGAGGGGATGCCCAGAATATTTTGTACGTTATTGGCTTTCAGCACCGCCGCATCGGTGGTCGGCAGAATGCCTTTTGCCGTGAGCCAGAAGTTGACTGCAAGGTTCATGACCGCATAACCGACGAACCCGGCAAATGCGGCGACGCCTTTGTTTTCCCGCGCCAGACCGAGCGGAATCGCGATACAAAACATCACCGGCAGGAAGCTAAAGGCAAAAGAACCTACTTTACTCATCCAGGTGAAGATAGCCTGTAGCAAGGGATTACCCAGCACGGGGAGCAGGGTGATTACGTCGTGGCTACTGAGCGAGCTGCCGATACCGAGCATAATGCCGCAGAACGAGAGCAAGGCGACGGGCAACATAAACGTTTTGCCCAGTTGCTGGAAAAATTCCCATAGCGTTATTTTTGGCGTGGTTTTCGTCGTCATCTAACGACTCCTTGTTAATAAAGGCCGGTGTCAGGTTATGATGGCGAAAAGATAAAACGTTTTATCAAATTTTAGTGCGGCATTAATCACATTACTGACCGATAATAACGCGTATAAAGATAACAGATAGGTAAAACGTTTTATCTGTCAGATTCTGGAGCGATTTGTTGACATGGCTATCGCCAAAAAAATCACTATCCACGATGTTGCGCTGGCGGCTGGCGTGTCGGTGAGCACCGTTTCCTTAGTGCTGAGCGGCAAGGGGCGAATATCGGCCGCGACCGGCGAGCGCGTAAACGCGGCAATTGAACAACTGGGTTTTGTGCGTAACCGCCAGGCGTCCGCGCTGCGTGGCGGGCAAAGCGGCGTTATCGGTTTGATCGTGCGTGATTTATCGGCACCCTTTTATGCCGAATTGACCGCCGGGTTAACGGAAGCGCTGGAAGCGCAAGGCCGTATGGTTTTTCTCCTGCATGGGGGGAAAGATGGCGAACAGCTAAATCAGCGTTTTACCATGCTGCTTAATCAGGGCGTGGATGGCATGGTGATCGCCGGTGCGGCGGGCAGTAGCGAAGCGCTGAGAGCGCAGGCCGACGCACAAGGAATTCCGGTCGTGTTTGCGTCACGCGCCAGCTATCTTGATGATGCGGATACCGTTCGGCCTGACAACATGCAGGCGGCGCAGCTCCTGACGGAGTACCTTATTCGTCAGGGCCATCAGCGCATCGCCTGGCTGGGAGGACAAAGCGCATCTTTAACCCGTGCGGAGCGCGTGGGCGGCTATTGCGCGACGTTGTTAAAATACGGTCTACCGTTTCACAGCGAGTGGGTCGTGGAATGCGCTTCCAGTCAGAAACAGGCAGCAGAAAGCATTACCGCGCTGTTGCGATACAATCCGACCATTAGCGCTGTCGTTTGTTACAACGAAACCATTGCGATGGGGGCGTGGTTTGGCCTACTGAGAGCCGGACGACAGAGTGGCGAGAGCGGTGTCGATCGTTATTTCGAGCAGCAGGTGTCGCTGGCGGCGTTTGCTGATGTGGCGGAGAACGCCCTCGACGACCTGCCGATTATCTGGGCCAGTACGCCGGCGCGAGAAATAGGCTATACCCTGGCCGAACGAATATTGCAGCGTATTGCTCACGACGAGCACCATGTGCGGAGTCAAACGATAGCCGCTCGCCTGGTAACGCAAAAGTAGAGGCTGCGCGTCGTTCGGCGCAGACCGGGTGCTGCGTCGCGACACCCGGCAAGGCGATTATTGTTGAGGCAGCGCCGGAACGTCCGGTACGGAAAGCGCTGGCATTCCAAACAGGCCGACAAAGTCTTCCAACGGCATTTTTTGTCCGTTGAGCGTGATCTGGCCATTGGCGTACTGCAAACTGGAGGCGATAGTATTATCCTTCAGCGTTGTCAGTCGGAACATCTGACCCATTGCGGACAGCCCCTGCACCTGCTGTTTTGCCAGTTTTTCCGCATCATCCTGCTGATAGCCTTCCAGTTTTGCTATCTGCGTCATAAACTCGACCGCCATGTCCATCGGAATTGCCAGTTTCGCATCCAGCGATTTCACGGAGCGGTCGACTTCCTGCGCCAGCGTTTGTGGTTGTGCCGTTGTGGTTGCCGGATCTTTGAGGAACAGCGACAGATTCAGCGTGGTTTCCCCTTTGGCGTTTTTCCAGCTAAGCGGCGCCAGAGTCAGTACCGGATCGCCTTTTAACAGCACGGGGAGAGCGCTAAAGAACGCTTCGGTGACTTTTTGCTGATAAAGCTCAGGATTCTGCGCCACGTCCGGCTGATTCAGCAGCGCCTGCGTTTGCGCATGATATTGCTGACTAAACTGGTGCCAGGCTTCGCCGTCGATTTGACCGACTTTCAGCGTTAATTTACCGCTGCCTAAATCCTGATTCTGCACTTTCAGGCTGTTAAGCGAGTAATCCAACTGGCTGTTAATGGTTTTTCCGTCGTTGACGAGATCGGACTTGCCGGCAATTTCCATCCCTTCCAGCACCGCCATCTCTTTACCCTCAATGGCGATGGACAGTTTATCCAGCGTTAACTTTTGGTCGCCCACACGTTCGCCAAAGCTTGCCAGCTTACTGGTACCGTCGGTTTTCAAATTATTAAAGGTGAGTTGGACCTTCTGATTATATTCGTTAACGGCATCGACAAGGCCGCTCTGCGCTTCGCCTGACAGCGAAACCACATTACCGTCTTTATCGGCGTTAAGCTGGAACTCGCCGCCGCTAAAGGCGACCTTTTCACCGGCATTCTCGTAGTTTAACGGCTTGAGAGAGATATCGGAGCGGGTATCGCCGCCATAACCAATGCGGGTATTGATAACAAAGGGCGTGTCGCCTTTCGCGATATCAAAGAGGGGTTTTGCCGCATCGTTATTCACCAGGGTGGTTTTTACCGACGCCATAGAAGGGATCAGATTGAGCGTTTTGAGCTGGGCGAGCGGGAAGGGGCCATGTGAAACGGACTCGTCCAGCACAATGCTTTGCCCGGGCTTCAACCAGGTAGTGTCTGCGCCGGCAACCGGTTTGACAACCAGTTGCAGATGGCTACTGAACACGCCACGCTGGTAGTTTTGATAACTTAATTCGACACCGGCCTCCGGCGCAGTACGCTTGAGCTGTTCATTGGCCTGAGTCACCATTTCTGCAAGATGGTTCTCCAGCTTTTTCCCCGTATACCAGGCGCCGCCTGTCCAGACGATGCCAAGTGCAATTACTACACCTGCAGCTACCAGTGTTTTTTTCATATCAATTGTCCATAAAAATGAAACCAGGCGGATTAAACCGCCTGGAGGAGTTTTACGTCTGTTATAAGCTTAGCAAGAGTTGTTAAAAAATTCAGTACGTTGCTACAGCTTGTTATAAACACGCGCTAAACGGCCCGTGCCGCTGGCGTTAACCGGAGACTCATCCGCGCCGATAAAGGCAGATTCACCCGGCTTCAGTACCAGACGCTGTTCATCTTTACGTAACACCGCCTCACCCTCAACGCAGAACAGAATCGCGGCGCTGTGTTGGCCTATGCTCGTCTCCTGAAGCGCCAGGTCGTGCAGTGAAAAAGCAAAATCGTCAACCGGAATTGGGAAGTCCAGCTCCGCGCCGCTTTTTACCGGGGCAGTTAGCAACTCGCCGGCAGGCTTAGGTTCGAACTTCACGTTCGCGACCAGCTCAGGGATGTCGATATATTTTGGCGTAAGGCCAGCGCGCAGAACGTTATCGGAGTTTGCCATGACTTCCAGCGCAACGCCCTGCAGATAAGCATGAGGCGTTTCGGCAAACAGGAACATCGCCTCGCCGGGATTAAGTTTGACCACATTCAGCAACAAAGGAGAGAAAAGCCCGCTGTCGTCAGGATAATACTCTGAAATCACGCGGATCGTTTGCCACGGTTCACCTTGCTGGCTGTTAAGCGCCGCTTTGAGTACGGCTAACGCGCGGGATTTTTCTTCGCCTTGCATATTCAACAGGCTGGCGAAAAGCTGGCTCAGACGTTCAGCATTCGGCGCCTGCAAAAAGTGGGCGATAGCGGAATGCGCGCCGGCGACAGGTTGCAGTAAAGAGACAATGTCAGAAAATTCGCGGAACGCGTTCATCGCCAGGAAAGGCGTCAGGGCAAAAACCAGCTCTGGTTTATGGTTAGGATCTTTATAGTTCCGCTCTGCGGCATCCATGGGGATACCCGCCGCATTTTCTTTCGCGAAACCGATTTCGGAATTGCGCTTATTCGGGTGCACCTGAATAGAGAGCGGCTGCGCGGCGCACAGTACTTTAAACAGAAACGGCAGTTCGCCGAAACGGTTGGCTACCGCTTCGCCCAGCATGGCGGTTTTATTCTTTTTGATGGCGTCACGCAGGGAGACGGTTTCGCCGTTGGCGGTGGTGATTCGCGAGCTGCTTTTGGGATGCGCGCCCATCCAGAGTTCAGCCATTGGCTGCTGCTGCGGATTGGCGATGCCATAAAGTTCCGTTAACGCAGTTTTACTTCCCCAGGCATAGTTTTGCACTGAGTTAATGAGTTTTTGCATTATCAAGCCCTGTTTCAATGTGGAGATCAATGGGAGGTATTAAACCAAGAAACCCGCATGAAGTAACCTCCGCGCGTAAAAAGTCGTACTTGTCTCAGTTTTTGTTAAAAAATTGTGTAGGATAGTGTTACTCGCTTTGAGTCGGGCAATGGAACACCTGCCCAGAGAATAACCATACCGAGCGGTAAGTGAGAGCACAATGTCAAACAAACCCTTCTTTTATCAAGACCCTTTTCCCCTCAAAAAGGACGATACCGAGTACTACTTGTTGACCAGCGAACATGTTTCCGTCGCCGAATTCGAAGGACAAGAGATCCTGAAAGTCGCGCCGGAAGCGCTAACGTTGTTGGCGCGTCAGGCCTTCCACGATGCGTCTTTTATGCTACGTCCCGCGCATCAGCAGCAGGTGGCGGATATTCTGCGCGATCCGCAGGCCAGTGAAAACGACAAATATGTCGCGCTGCAATTCCTGCGAAACTCCGATATCGCGGCCAAGGGCGTGTTGCCCACCTGCCAGGATACCGGTACGGCCATTATTGTCGGCAAAAAAGGCCAACGCGTCTGGACTGGCGGAGGTGATGAAGCGGCGCTGGCTCGCGGCGTATATAACACCTATATCGAAGATAACCTGCGCTATTCGCAGAACGCGGCGCTGGATATGTACAAAGAGGTCAATACCGGTACTAACCTGCCGGCGCAGATCGATCTCTACAGCGTCGATGGCGATGAATATAAATTCCTCTGTATCGCTAAAGGCGGCGGATCGGCGAATAAAACCTACCTCTATCAGGAGACAAAAGCGCTTCTGACGCCGGGTAAGCTCAAAAATTATCTCGTCGATAAGATGCGTACGCTGGGCACCGCCGCCTGTCCGCCGTATCACATTGCGTTTGTCATTGGCGGCACCTCGGCGGAAGCGAACCTGAAGACCGTTAAGCTGGCCTCGGCAAAATACTATGATGCGCTACCGACCGAAGGCAATGAACACGGGCAGGCCTTCCGCGATATTGAACTGGAAAAAGAATTGTTGCTTGAGGCGCAAAATCTTGGCTTAGGCGCGCAGTTCGGCGGCAAATATTTCGCTCACGATATTCGTGTCATCCGATTGCCGCGCCACGGGGCATCGTGTCCGGTAGGTATGGGCGTGTCCTGCTCCGCGGATCGAAACATTAAAGCGAAGATCAACCGGGAAGGGATCTGGATCGAGAAGCTGGAGCGCAATCCCGGTAAATATATTCCAGAGGCGCTGCGCCAGGCGGGAGAGGGCGAGGCGGTGCGCGTTGATCTTAACCGTCCCATGAGCGAGATACTGCAACAACTGTCGCAGTATCCGGTATCAACGCGCCTGTCGCTGAACGGCACGATTATTGTGGGCCGCGACATCGCGCACGCTAAACTGAAAGAACGGATGGACAGAGGCGAAGGTTTGCCGCAGTACATCAAAGATCATCCTATCTATTATGCGGGGCCGGCAAAAACGCCGGAAGGGTACGCCTCCGGGTCGCTTGGGCCGACTACCGCAGGACGGATGGACTCTTATGTTGATCAGCTCCAGTCGCAGGGCGGCAGTATGATCATGCTGGCGAAAGGCAACCGCAGCCAGCAGGTGACCGATGCCTGTAAGAAACATGGCGGCTTCTACCTGGGCAGTATCGGCGGCCCGGCAGCCGTTCTGGCGCAGGGCAGTATCAAGCGCCTGGAGTGCGTGGAATATCCTGAACTGGGTATGGAGGCTATCTGGAAAATTGAAGTGGAGGATTTTCCGGCCTTTATTCTGGTGGATGATAAAGGTAACGATTTCTTCCAGCAGATTCAGTCATCGCAGTGCGCGCGCTGCGTTAAGTAATGTCGCCGCCCTGCGGGGCGGTAACATGATTCGCTATTTTGCCGGAGAACGGCGCAAGCGCCTTATCCGGTCTACACCGTTGTGTTGTTATCGTTAATACTCATAAGACCGCAAACATGTGAGCAATGTCGACACATGATCTCATCAACTTGAGTAAGGAGCAGGTAATGGTAACGGTACGCCGCGAGAAAGATTCAATGGGCGCGATTGACGTCCCGGCAGATAAACTGTGGGGGGCGCAGACTCAACGTTCGCTGGAGCATTTTCGGATTTCCACGGAGAAAATGCCCGTCTCGCTCATTCACGCTCTGGCGTTGACCAAGCGTGCCGCTGCGAAGGTCAACCAGGACTTAGGGTTGTTGGCGGCGGAAAAAGCCAGCGCGATTATCCAGGCGGCTGATGAAGTGCTGGCGGGAAAACATGCTGATGAGTTTCCGCTGGCGATTTGGCAGACCGGGTCCGGTACGCAAAGCAACATGAATATGAATGAAGTGTTAGCGAACCGCGCCAGTGAAATTTTGGGCGGCGTTCGCGGTATGGAACGCAAAGTGCATCCCAATGATGACGTCAATAAGAGTCAAAGCTCAAACGATGTGTTCCCAACCGCCATGCACGTGGCGGCGTTACTGGCGTTACGCGAACACCTTATCCCGCAATTATCCGCATTAACGGATACGCTTCGCGATAAATCCCACGCTTTCGCCGATATTGTCAAAATTGGCCGTACTCACCTGCAGGACGCGACGCCGCTCACCTTAGGCCAGGAGATTTCCGGTTGGGTAGCCATGCTGGAACATAACCTCAGGCACATTGAGCACAGTTTACCGCACGTCGCGGAACTGGCGCTCGGCGGAACCGCAGTAGGGACAGGGCTTAATACCCACCCGGAATATGCCCGGCGCGTGGCCGAGGAACTGGCGACGATTACCGCGGCGCCGTTTGTTACCGCCCCGAATAAATTCGAAGCGCTGGCGACCTGTGACGCGTTGGTACAGACGCATGGCGCATTAAAAGGGCTGGCGGCCTCGCTGATGAAAATCGCCAACGATGTTCGCTGGCTGGCGTCCGGTCCGCGCTGCGGCATTGGCGAGATTGCTATCCCGGAAAATGAGCCAGGCAGTTCCATTATGCCTGGTAAAGTGAACCCGACCCAGTGTGAAGCGGTAACGATGCTATGTTGCCAGGTGATGGGTAACGATGTGGCCATCAATATGGGGGGCGCATCGGGCAACTTTGAGCTCAACGTCTATCGTCCGATGGTTATTCATAATTTTCTGCAAACGGTGCGCCTGCTGGCCGATGGCATGGCGAGTTTCAATCAACACTGTGCGTCAGGAATCGAGCCAAACCGCGAGCGTATTACGCAGTTGCTGAATGAGTCGCTGATGCTGGTCACTGCGCTCAATACGCACATCGGTTACGATAAAGCGGCGGAGATTGCGAAGAAGGCGCATAAAGAAGGGCTGACCCTCAAAGCCTCAGCCGTGGCATTAGGATACCTTAGCGACGAGGAGTTCGACGCCTGGGTACGTCCGGAGTTAATGGTTGGCAGTATGACGCCGGGACGTTAATCCGCCACATACAGGTGCAGTCGCGGAATAATCAGTCGCAGTGGCTGCGCCTGTGGTTTAAAACGGTGCTGAATATTATCGGCGTCATAGTTTTCCAGCCCGCCAATATCCGGCACGCCAGCGCCGCTGTCCGTGTTGATTAACGCGATAATCGGCGTGGGGCAGGCGTGTTGCACCTGTTTCTGCTGGCCTTTATACCAGATGCGGGCGATCGGCTGTACTTTAACCGGACGCTTAATCTTGAGTCGGGCCTGCTGCGGTAAGGCAGCGATATCCTGATATTCCCGTTCCAGCTTGAATTGCCATTGTTCGCGCGTCCACGGCGGGACGCTGCGCGGCGACGCGAGGCTTTTTTTCAACTGGCTCAGAACCTCATCCCGGCTTAAATTTTTAATAATATGTTTATTTGCCCAGCCGAAACGTATGGTAGCGGGGTTATTGATAAGCGTCAGCGTGCGGTAAGCGTTCAGCGTAATTAAGCCGGGTAGATGCCGATGCACCCACTCAAAACGTGCCGCTGAGGGAAGACCGGACTCTACCGTAACCATCTGCTCGAAGGTGGTTTTCAACTGGTTAATGCGCTGTATCTGATTTTCCAGATCTAACTGTGTCGCATTATCCACTTGATAGCATAAGACGCCAGGCAGGCGGACGGCGGCTTTACTGCTACGGTTTTCGGACTGCTGTTGAATAAACAAATGGCGATAGTGACGTAGCGCCAGCGCTTCGGCCTCTTTCCCCAGATGTTGCGTTACCTCGATAGTATCCAGCGGCGCATGTTCCGCCTCTTTGGTCACCTGCGGCAGTGAAAAAACACGGGCGATAAGTAGCGAATGCTGCTGTAGATTATCCGTCAGCGCCGCCAGGTGTTGTTCTATCTGGCGAAAAGTGCCATTCAGGCGTTCAACGAGATCGTAGCGGGACATGGTATCACTCACTTTAGTTACAACATACTATCTGTATAGCACAGTTCCCGCTGCTCAACCAGCGTGCAAAATACGTCAGGCAGCGGTCATGTCGGGCATCGCGTGCCAGACCGGCCAGCGAAAGCTAAATTTTGCGCCGCCCAGTTCGCTCTCGTCACAGACGACGCTACCGCCCATCGCCAGGGCGATAGAGTGTACGATGGCGAGTCCAAGCCCGCAGCCGCCTGTCGCCCGGTCTCTACTGGGGTCGAGTCTGACAAAAGGTTCAAATACGCGCTCTCGCGCATCCGCTTCAATGCCGGGGCCATCATCTTCGACTATCAGCGTTGCCTGACTACCGTCGAGTAACAGACTGACCTGAACGGTGGTATGACTGTAGCGCAACGCATTATTCAGCAGGTTATCCAGCACTCGCGACATTAACCGCATATCAAGCGCGCCATAATCGCCGATTACAGATGTGAGAAGGTTTACGGCGCGTTCCGGGTTCACGCTCTGCACATCCTGCAAATGCGCGAGCAACCAGGCGGGGAGGTCGGGTTCGGTCAACATCAGTTCATTTTGCGGTCGGTCAAGGCGCGCATAGGTGAGCAGTTCTTCAATCAACGCTTCCAGTTGACCAATATCGCGATTGAGCGCCTGTGATTCCGGCGGTGTCAGATTTTCACTCATTTCAAGCCGATAGCGTAAACGTACCAGCGGCGTGCGAAGCTCATGGGCGATACCGTCAATCAGCTGTTTTTTACTGGCGATCAGAGCATTAATGTTATCCGCCATCTGGTTGAACGCGACGCCCAGACGTTCGAAACTGGAGCCATTATCGAAATGCAGGCGTTCAGTCAAATGACCCTCGCCAAAGCGCTGCGCGGCGGATTCGAGCCTGAGCATTTCTTGCCAGTGCGGGCGCATCCAGATAAACACAGGAAAGGCGAGAGAAAAGGCAATGAGCGCCATTAAGGCGATATCCAGCAGTCGCATTTGATGCAGGAAATAGAGATAGGGAACCGGGCCGACCGCCAGAACGTAATGGCTGCGCGGGATACGCTGAATAAAGGTGTATTGATCGTCAAGCGCGACAATATCGCCTTCACGCAGCCGTTGCGTGGTGGCGGCATCAAGCTTATAGTGATTTAACGGTTCAACGCGTAAATCGAAAGAGAGGTTCAGGTCCATCTCTTTTAACGTTTTCCCCCATTCACGCGGCGGAATTTCCCGCAGTTCGCTGCGCATCAGATAGAGCGAACTTTTCATCAGATCGTCGAGCGATTGCCTGCCCGCGCGTTCGGCGGTGAATTTGTACACCAGTCCGACCAATAACGTCATGACCAGAAAACAGACGAACAGCAAAAGGTAAAACTGCACAAACAGCTTTTTCATCAACGCCCACCGGATCTCAATACATTAGCTCTATCGCGGCGCTGGCGGAAAAGATTTCCCGTCAGCGCCGCCGGTGGGTTATAAAAGCAGGCTTTGCGTCAACTGACAACCTCATTGTCCGGCGTTAAGGTCCGGACTTTCGTGAACAATGCGTCCATCGACAAGCGTCAAAACAGCGCGAATGGTATTAATTCTGTCTTCCGGCATCGTCATAAATGGCTGATTGAGTACCGCCAGATCGGCCTGTTTTCCGACGCTAAGCTGGCCCCGGTGTTGTTCGGCAAAGGCGAGCCAGGCGGCATGACGTGTATATAACGCTAGCGCTTCCAGACGCGTGAGCCGCTCGCTGGCGGGTTTACGCACGGAACCGCCTGACGCTATACCGGTGATATGATATTCGATAGCGTGCCAGACACCGGCAATGCCAATACGCGTCGAATCGGTGCCGCCAGCGACGACAAGCCCTTTATCCAGCGCCAGTCGAACCGGCGGCGAATTGTCCGTCGCGCCGGGTGGATTGGCGTCACGGATGGCAAGCCCCTCAAAGTAAGGCCCCATTTGCACCGTGTATGCCAGGCCGAGCTTACGCATTCGCTCAAGCGTCTGTGGCGAACCGGTATTCAGATGCGCAATAGACCAGCGGAGAGGGCGCAGATCGTACTGCTGCGCTACCTGCTCAAAAATCGTCAATATCGCGTCGGCGCTGTCATCGGTATAGGCGTGGATCTCAAGCGGTATTCCCCGTTTTGCCGCAAACGTCGCGACCTGGCGAAGCGCGGTTTTGTCCTGCTCTGAGGAAGAAAATCCTGGGGCCATCCGCACGCCGTCATTCATTCCGGCCACCAGGCTTTCTCCCAGGCCAAGAAAAGCCAGTTGTCCGTCATCGGCACGCGCCGGGCGAAAGGCCATCAGGTTGCTGAACCACTGTGCTTCATGACCTTTCGCTTCCGGCTGTACCGGAATGCGATACCCCACGCGCAGCGGTAAATCCCCCTGGTTTCGCATTGCAAATAAAGGCTCATAAGCGGCGGCAGGCCCGGCAGAGGGGTCAATGATGCCGGTCACGCCGCGAGCGTTCATATCAGCGAAAAATTGCCGCAGACCACCCTCGCGATCGGCGTTACTACTTATGCTGGCAAAAAGCTGATTGAACGCTGCGATGCCACCAAATAATTTCCCCGTGGCGCTACCTTTTGCGTCGCGCTCTACGCGGATTCCCGCTAAATCAGGAGGAGGGGTGTCGTTAAGGCCAAGTACGTCTATACCGCGCTGATTCACTAACGCATAGTCGTAAAGATACTGAATATAAGCCGGATGATCGGGAAGGGCGTGGCTCAGTTCGGCTACCGTCGGCGCCCGGTTTTCTGTAAATTGTGCCGGTATCCACGATCCCACTACGGCTACCCATTGATCGCGGGGACGACGGTTAGCCTCGGCGCGTAATTTATCCAGCGCGTCTTTAAGCGAAGGGCTGTCATACCAGTAGGTTTCGAATGTCCAGGTTTGTCCGCCGCGAATGGCGTGGATGTGGGTATCGGTCAGGCCGGGTATCACGGTTTTACCCTGTAAATCGATGGTACGGGTATGGTCGCCGCGCCATTCATTTGTCGCCGTATCATCGCCAATCGCCACAATCCGCGAGCCGAAAATCGCCAGCGCGCTGGCCTGCGGCTGGGCATCATTCAGAGTGATGATATTACCATTATGCAAAATAATATCCGCTGCCGGGCGGGCGGCGGTGGCTGCGCCTGTGGCCGTGAGCAGAAAGAGAAGCGCGGTTCTGGAAATCAGAGACGGGACGAGACTGATCATTAGCATGTTCCTTTTGTCAGGCGATAAGCAAACCATAGAGAGCGAACAAGAATTGTTCAATCTGTGCCCAGGGAACAGTGCGTTCTGTTTTTAGAACGGTGGTGATAGAAAAAGAAAAGCCCGCCGAAACGGCGGGCTTGAGAAGAATTAATGAATGATTAGAACTGGTAAACCATACCCAGCGCGACGATATCATCAGTGCTGATACCGGCATCTTTATAGAACGGGTCGTCATCATCCAGCAGGTTGATTTTATAATCAACATAGGTGGAGAAGTTTTTGTTGAAATAGTAGGTAGCACCTACATCAGCATATTTAACCAGGTCTTTATCATCGCCATTAACGTTGTTATAGGTCAGATCTTTACCTTTAGACATCAGGAAAGAAACCGCCGGGCGCAGACCGAAATCAAATTGATATTGGGCTGTAACTTCGAAGTTTTGCGTTTTGTTTGCTACGCCGCCAGCATAACCCGCGTCCGTTTTACCATAAGGCGTCATATTACGGGTTTCAGAATACATAGTCGCTAAATAGATGTTGTTGGCATCATATTTCAAGCCAGCTGTCCAGGCATCCGCTTTGTCGCCGCCAGCAATCGTGCCGTCAGCATTGACTTGCTCATTAGTACGATCGGAAGTGGTATACGCAGCGCCTGCGCTGAAGCCCATGCCAATATCATAGGTAGTAGAAATACCGAAGCCATCACCGTTATCGTAACGAATATCGTCGCCATTATTACGGTTATTGGTACCGATATTTACATCGTCAGCGCTTTGGCTTTCATTTTTACCCTGATATTGCAACGCGAAGTTCAGACCGTCTACCAGACCGAAGAAATCAGTGTTACGGTAGGTGGCCACGCCGTTAGCACGACCGGTCATGTAGTTGTCAGCGTAAGTATAGGAGTCGCCGCCGAACTCAGGCAGCATATCGGTCCAGCCTTCCACGTCGTACAGGACGCCGTAGTTACGACCATAGTCGAATGAGCCGTAGTCGCCGAATTTCAGGCCGGCGAATGCCAGACGAGTCCAGGAATTAGCGCCTTCGCCTTCGGTAGTGTTAGCCTGAACGTTATATTCCCACTGGCCGTAACCGGTCAGTTGGTCGTTAATCTGTGTTTCGCCTTTAAAGCCGAAACGCATATAGGTCTGATCGCCATCTTTAGAAGAGTCATCAGAGAAATAGTGCAGGCCGTCTACTTTCCCGTAAAGGTCCAGTTTGTTGCCGTCTTTGTTATAAATTTCAGCGGCGTGTGCCGCGCCAGCAGCCAGCAGAGCCGGGATGACAAGTGCCAATACTTTTCTTTTCATTTTTTATCCTTAAAAACTTAACTTATTTGCAAAAGATTGAACTTCTACAGATTCGTTGAATCAAAGGCATCCTAATCTGAATAATATTATTTCAGCAAATGCTAACTTTTCTTATATGTTATTAATTAATACAAAAGTTACTATCGGAAACGCATATGTTTATGATGAATGTATTTGTTATTATATATTCATGATTATGATTTGTTTGATTTCACAATTTGCGAAAAAAGACGGCAATATAGCGCCGGGCAGACATTCTGTTATCAATTTTGTGAACTGGCTTCGAGTTTTTTAATTTAATTTTTTGGGGCGAAAAAGACGTAATGATGAACCGCAACGCAGAGAAAACGGTAATAAAGGGGCCGTTCCGACTAATAAAAATAGCATTGATGTATACAATGTCTGTTTTTTGAACAGTGGCGGTGATCAGCATCGCCACTGTGACTTGATAAAGGCAGGTAAAATCTGTCGGCTAACTTATCCCGTCGTTTCGTCCCAGGCATGAGGGGCAAAAAGATAGCCTTTATTGCGAATGGTCTTTATACGATAGGGCTCAGCAGCGCTATCCAGCAGTTTCTTACGCAAGCGGGAAATCGCCACATCCACGCTGCGATCCAGACCATCATAATTGACGCCGCGCAGCGTTTTTAGCAACGCGTCGCGATCCATAATTTGTCCGGCATGTGTCGCCAGTTCCCAGAGCAATTCAAAATCGGCGGTGGAGAGCGATATGAAATCGCCGTTGAGCTGGACCGCCCGGTTAAGGGGATCGATGGTTAACGCACCAAAACGCAGCGCTTTATGCGGCGTAAGCGCGCTCTCCTGAAGACTTTTTGCCTGTTGCGTTTGTTCGCTTTGCCGCAGGTGTAAGCGCAGACGCGCCAGCAAAACGGCCGGAGGCGTGGTTTTGAGGATGTAGTCGCAGGCGCCCATCTCCAGCGCCAGAATATGATTCATATCACTGTCCAGCGAGGTGAGCAGGACAATCGGGCCTTGCCAGCGGTGGCGTAAATCGCGGCATATCGTCATGCCATCTTTACCTGGAAGCATAATATCCAGTAAAACCAGATCGGGCTGAGTGGTGAGGATAAGATCCTCCGCCCGGTCACCACGCGGCTCAACAATGACATCAATATCATGTTTCGCCAGATAAGCGGCAATGAGAGAACCCACTTCAGCGTCGTCTTCAACAAATACAATGCGGTTCATATTATAAATGGAGAATAGAAAACGCCAACATACACCGCCTCTGTTTTCCCTTCCATAAATCTTTTCTAAACGAGAGCGGTTCCGTTATGCTACACACTGTTGTTATTAGCGTGTTAAGGCAAGGTAATGGGACTCGTGATTAAAGCTGCCCTGGGGGCGCTGGTCGTCGTATTGATTGGTCTGCTGTCAAAAACGAAAAATTATTATATCGCCGGATTAATTCCTCTGTTTCCAACGTTTGCGCTTATCGCGCACTATATCGTGGCCAGCGAGCGGGGCATCGACGCGATGCGTACCACCATCGTCTTTAGCATGTGGTCGATCATTCCTTATTTCATTTATCTTGCAACGCTATGGTATTTCAGCGGCGTGATGCGCCTGCCCGTCGCGCTTGGCGGTGCGGTGGTCTGCTGGGGGCTAAGCGCGTGGCTGCTGATTTTTTGCTGGATTAAATGGCATTAATATTGGCAAAGACCGTGGTTTCCCCATCGTAATACATACGGATATTACGATGGGGAGGTTGTTAACCCACCAGTATCCACGTAGCCGGAACCGCCGCGACCAGCAATAAACCAATCAGCACGACTTCCTGACGATTTAATACATTGTCATGCTTGTGCGTCCGACGCGCATACAGGAAAACCAGTAATCCAGGCGCGTACAGTACGACGGACAGCAGCAGGTGTATGGGACCCGACGCATATAATAACCATAAGCCATAAATACAGGCTCCGATACCGACTGCCCGATGGAGGGGACGTGTTGCAATCTTCAGCAGAAATGCGCCGACCAGAAAGTAGGGCACCAGAATCATTTCTGACGCAATCGTCAATAGCGTGTTGTAGTCTGAACCGGTCAGCCAGATCAGTACCAGACAGATTTGCACACAGATATTGGTGAGCCATAACGACGCAGAAGGCGCGCCTTGCGCATTTTGTCGCGCGAAGATGCCCGGGAAGGATTTATAGGCTGCCGCCAGAAACGGCACCTCCGCCGCCATGATAGTCCAGCTTAGATAAGCCCCGCAGACAGACACAATCAGTCCCGCTGCAATAATAATTTCTCCCCACGGCCCCATCATTTTCACCATCAGACCGGCCATCGACGGGTTGCGCATCTCCGCCAGTTCCGGACGCGCAAGAACGCCAAGAGAAAGCAGCGTGACCAGGAGATATATTCCCAGCGCTGCGAGTACCGCCAGTAGCGTGGCGCGGCCTACATCGCGTTTATTTTTCGCTCGGGCCGAGACGACGACGGCGCCTTCAACGCCAATAAACACCCACAGCGTAATAAGCATGGTGTTCTTGACCTGTTCCCATACGGGAATACCGAGTTCAACACCGGTGAAGTCCAGTGTGAAGGTATCCAGTTTGAACATCATGATAGCCAGCACAATAAACGCGCCGAGCGGCAACAGTTTCGCCAGAGTCGCGACCAGATTGATGCTGGCTGCCGTTTGTACGCCGCGCAGGATGAGGAAATGGACAATCCAGAGCAGGACTGAAGCGCCGACAATAGCCTGCCAGGTATTACCGTCGCCAAACAGACGCAGGGCAGGCGTATCGGTAAAGAAACTCAGCGCTGAAAAAACGATAACCAAATAGGATACGTTGGCGATGACCGCGCACAGCCAATAGCCCCAGGCAGAACAAAAGCCAATCAGTTCGCCGAAGCCTTCGCGGGCGTAAGTAAAGATACCGCCGTCAAGCTCGGAGCGAATGCGCGTAAGGATTAACATGGCGAATGCCAGTAAGAGTATCCCCACGCCGGTAATGGACCAGCCAATTAACAACGCAGCCGGACTGGCAACGGCGGCCATATTCTGGGGCAGGCTGAAAACACCTGCGCCAAGCATTGAGCTTAAAACCAGCGCGGTCAGCGCGCTCAGTCCCAGTTTTTTTTCCATTGGTATCCAGCTATAAAAATGAAATTGGAAGAATAATTATTATGGCAAAACGCATAAAAATGGTGAAAGCCACTAAGGCGCGGGATTTTACGGAGAGAAGGGACCGCATGCAACGGCCTGGATAAGATTTATCGCCAAAAAAGCGAAAAGTGAGATTCATCGCGATATTTGACGGAACTGGCATCCCGCGAGAAAGTGCCGGATGGCGGCTTATCAGTCCTGCCGTTGAACGATCGTGTAGGCCTGATAAGGCAGGTATGCCGCCATCCGGCGAGAAAGCCTGATGGCGACGCGCGCCTTATTTATAGAGGTCGGCGCTGATGGTGATGTTATTGCCGCGCTCCTGCCACTGACGCGTAATATGATAATACTTAGCGCCTTTCTTCGCCGCGCGTTTGGCGACCTGGTAGGAGATTTCTGTCATATTGCCGTAGTTGCCGGTGAACTTAACGCTGTCGAAAGGCACCATCATCGCAGCCGTCGCTTTATTCAGCTCCTCAACTTTTGTGCCATCCGGAAGTGTGACAGTGTAACGCCCGCCTTTGGTGGATTGCGTTTCGAAGAAACGGCCTACTTCGGCGCTCGGCGAGGCTGACGTGGCGACGCCTGGAATTTCGACTTTCTTCGCAGCTTCGCCGCCCTGAGCCAGCGCGGCGCGGCCAGCGTCAGAGTCTGCCGGAATAGCGTCCGGGCTCTGGACGATGCGTTTTTTCGCATCTTGTTTATAGATAAATGCAGTGATGCGCTGGTTTCCGCCCTGATTCGCATCCACCTGACGAACAATATAGAAAGCGTATGCGTCTTTCTGTTTCGCCGCTTTCGTAATGGCATCGTTAACTTCCGGCTGGCTACGGTAGAAGCCCTGAACGGTGACGGTGTCATACGGTTCTAATTGTACGGCCTGGTCTTTCGGTAATTCCACGATGCCATTAATGACACGATTTTTGGGCGCGTCGGCTTTCGGCGCGTCGGCTTTATACACGTCCGCCACAACACGCCAGTTACCACTGTTGCCGAACTCCGAGGTGTCGACAACATAGAAGGAGGCTGCGCCTTCTTTATCTGCGCGGCGGGACACGGCGGAGACCGCATCGCCAATAGCATTAAAACGACCGGTAATAACGATGCGGTCATAAGGTTTTAGTGCAGCCGCTTGCTCCGGCGTCAGTTCTGTTGCTGCATGGACAGAAAAAGCAGCCGCAGAAAGCAGAGCCGACGCCAGGAGAGTGTTCTTAAGCTTCATAAAAATAATCCTTCGCCTTGCGCAAACCAGGTACTGGTATTGTTATTGACTAGAAACGTGGCTGATTATTGCATTTAAACCATATGGATGTCTGCGGGATTTTTCACGCATCGTGTCATGTATCCTATCTTTGATGATAACATTTACCGATATGTCGAAAAAAACGGCGGCTGGGCGGCTAAGCTAATGAAGCGCATGAATTTAATAAGTTAATTTAATGTTAATTTCTTGATATCGACAGAGGTTTAATGATGTTTTACTGTCAAATTTGAGCGAATTATCAGCCCTCGCAGGCCATTTTCAAGGCATTATGGCTGCTTAGCGGCTGAATCGTTCATGTTTTGCAAATTTGATAAAAAATTCTGTTTTTTGGCGCTAGATCACAGGCGTTATTTTCAGTAGGTTATAGAGAGTTTGTAACGGTTTTATTCTGCTGGGGTAACATTTACCTCAAACGCGGGCAGGCGTACGCTTCTCGCGCTTACTGACAAACCATCATCAAAAATACCGATGGAAGGGAACATTTATGCGAATTGGCATACCAAAAGAGCGGTTACCCAATGAAACCCGTGTCGCTGCGACGCCGAAAACGGTAGAGCAGCTACTGAAGCTGGGGTTTAGCGTCGCTATCGAAAGCGGGGCGGGTCAACTGGCAAGTTTTGACGACAAAGCGTTTGCGCAGGCTGGCGCGGATATTGTAGACGGCAATGCTATCTGGCAGTCGGAAATTATTCTCAAGGTTAATGCGCCTGAAGAAGATGAAATCGCTTTACTGAACCCCGGGACTACGCTGGTCAGTTTTATCTGGCCTGCGCAAAATCCTGGGTTAATGGAGAAACTTGCCGAACGTAAGGTCACGGTGATGGCGATGGACTCCGTGCCGCGTATTTCCCGCGCGCAGTCGCTCGACGCGTTAAGCTCAATGGCGAATATCGCGGGTTATCGCGCCATTGTAGAGGCCGCGCATGAATTTGGACGCTTCTTTACCGGGCAAATCACCGCCGCCGGGAAAGTGCCGCCGGCGAAGGTGATGGTGATTGGCGCGGGTGTAGCCGGTCTTGCGGCTATCGGCGCGGCAAACAGCCTGGGGGCGATTGTCCGCGCGTTTGACACTCGTCCTGAAGTCAAAGAGCAGGTCCAGAGTATGGGGGCTGAGTTCCTCGAACTGGATTTTAAAGAGGAAGCCGGTAGCGGCGATGGTTACGCCAAAGTGATGTCCGAGGCGTTTATCAAAGCGGAAATGGCGCTCTTTGCCGCCCAGGCCAAAGAGGTCGATATCATTGTTACCACCGCGTTGATTCCGGGCAAACCTGCGCCGAAGCTGATTACCCGCGATATGGTCGATTCTATGAAGGCCGGCAGCGTGATTGTCGACCTGGCCGCGCAGAATGGCGGTAACTGCGAATATACCGTCGCCAATCAGGTTGTGACGACGGACAATGGCGTGAAAGTGATTGGCTACACCGATCTGCCGGGGCGTTTGCCGACGCAGTCATCCCAGCTTTATGGCACCAACCTGGTTAACCTGCTGAAGCTGCTGTGCAAAGAGAAAGACGGCAATATTGACGTGGATTTTGACGATGTCGTGATCCGTGGCGTGACGGTGATTCGCGACGGCGACATTACCTGGCCTGCGCCGCCAATCCAGGTTTCCGCGCAGCCACAGGCCGCGCCTAAAGCAGCACCTGCGCCAAAAGAGCCGGAAAAGCCCACTTCACCCTGGCGGAAATATGCGTTAATGGCGCTGGCGATCATTCTTTTTGGCTGGCTGGCCGATGTCGCGCCAAAAGAGTTCCTCGGCCATTTTACCGTGTTTGCGCTCGCCTGCGTGGTTGGTTATTACGTGGTGTGGAACGTGTCTCATGCGCTTCATACGCCATTAATGTCGGTGACCAACGCAATTTCAGGGATTATTGTTGTCGGGGCATTATTGCAAATTGGTCAGGGCGGCTGGGTCAGCTTCCTGAGCTTTATCGCGGTGCTTATCGCCAGCATTAATATTTTCGGTGGCTTCACCGTGACTCAGCGTATGCTGAAAATGTTCCGGAAAAACTAAGGGGTAACACATGTCTGGAGGATTAGTTACAGCTGCATACATTGTTGCCGCGATCCTGTTTATTTTCAGTCTTGCCGGGCTTTCAAAGCATGAAACGTCCCGCCAGGGGAATAACTTCGGTATTGCCGGGATGGCGATCGCGTTGCTGGCGACCATTTTCGGGCCGGATACCGGCAACGTGGCATGGATTCTGGTCGCCATGATTATTGGCGGCGCGATTGGCATCCGCATGGCGAAAAAAGTTGAGATGACCGAGATGCCGGAGCTGGTCGCGATTCTGCACAGTTTCGTGGGCCTGGCTGCGGTACTGGTTGGCTTTAACAGCTATCTGTACCATGACGCCAGTCTGGCGCCGGTGCTGGTGAATATCCATCTGACCGAAGTCTTCCTCGGTATCTTTATTGGCGCAGTCACTTTCACCGGATCGATCGTAGCGTTTGGTAAACTGCGCGGCAAAATCTCTTCTAAGCCGTTGATGTTGCCTAACCGTCACAAAATGAACCTGGCGGCGCTGGTTGTTTCTTTCCTGTTGCTGCTGGTTTTTGTCCGCACCGAAAGCGTGGGTCTACAGGTTCTGGCGCTGCTGCTGATGACCATTATCGCGCTGGCGTTTGGTTGGCATCTGGTCGCTTCTATCGGCGGGGCGGACATGCCGGTGGTTGTTTCAATGCTGAACTCCTATTCCGGTTGGGCTGCCGCGGCGGCTGGCTTCATGTTGAGCAACGATTTGCTGATTGTGACCGGCGCGCTGGTCGGTTCGTCAGGCGCGATCCTGTCTTACATTATGTGTAAAGCGATGAACCGCTCTTTCATCAGCGTTATTGCTGGTGGGTTCGGTACTGACGGCTCCTCAACGGGCGACGATCAGGAAGCCGGCGAACATCGCGAAATCACGGCAGAAGAGACCGCTGAGATGCTGAAAAACTCCCACTCCGTCATTATTACGCCGGGGTACGGGATGGCGGTGGCGCAGGCGCAGTATCCGGTGGCGGAAATCACCGAAAAACTGCGTGCGCGCGGTATCAGCGTGCGTTTCGGCATTCATCCGGTGGCGGGTCGCCTGCCCGGTCATATGAACGTGCTGTTGGCGGAGGCGAAAGTGCCTTATGACATCGTGCTGGAGATGGACGAAATCAATGATGATTTCGCCGATACCGATACCGTGCTGGTGATTGGCGCGAACGATACGGTGAACCCGGCGGCGCAAGACGATCCCCGCAGTCCGATCGCCGGTATGCCGGTTCTCGAAGTGTGGAAAGCACAGAATGTCGTGGTCTTTAAACGTTCAATGAATACCGGTTATGCTGGTGTGCAGAACCCGCTGTTCTTTAAAGAGAATACGCAAATGCTGTTTGGCGATGCCAAAGCCAGCGTGGATGCAATTCTGAAAGCGCTTTAATCTTTTAAACGTGCGGCGGCCTCTTCGGAGGCCGTTTTTATACACTTCATCCTTTAAGCTGCCTCTTTGTTGGCTGCGCTCAGAAAAGCCGGTCACATCGTTATCTATGCTCCCGGGGATTTCTTCTCTTGCCGCCGCGATGCATCTTGAATAATTTTGTGTATATATTGTGTTTTATCTTTTGTTTAAATCGCTAAGCAGAACGGCGATACTCTGCCCGCCGGTGGTCTGTTCGAGGGCGATTTTGACAATGATGGTTAACGGAACGGAGAGCAACATGCCCACTGGACCTAATAGCCAGCCCCAGAAAATTAACGACAAAAATACCACTAAGGTTGAAAGGCCTAAACCACGTCCCATGATACGTGGCTCAAGGATATTGCCGAAGACCAGATTAATCAGCAGATAGCCTGCCAGCACCAGCAGCGCATCATAAAACCCGTTAAATACCAGCACCTGAATAATGGGCGGCAGGGCAGCGAGCACCGATCCAATATTAGGAATATAGTTCAGCGCGAAGGCCAGCAGACCCCAGACAAAGGCGAAGCGGACATCCAGCGCGGCCAGCATTCCCCATGCGACCAGCCCCGTCACGATACTGATCGCTGTTTTTAACACCAGATAATGGGAAACGCTATCAAGCGCGCGTTGAATTGCCGCCATGCCCTCCACCGGACGGCTCATCATCTGCTGCAGTTTTTCAGGCAATTGTGGAACCTCCAGCAGCATAAATACCACGGTCAATAACAATAAAAAGATGGACGACATGGCATTGGACAGTTGGGTGAGCAGATTCGTTACCAGAGTCATGGCGGCGTTTGGATCGATATATTTCGCCAGCTCATCAACCGACACGCCAATGCCTGCTCGCTGTAACCACGGTTCAATACGTTGCAACGGTATCACCAATGAGGAGCGATATTGCGGTAGGGTACGAGCCAGTTCATTTAATGATGTCCCCAAATAGGCCAGTAGCAGTACCATTAACATAACAATAATCACAATGAGCAATGATACGGCGATAACGCGCGGAATTCGGCATCGGGTCATCCGTTGCACAACGGGATTGAGAACGACTGCAATAAATAACGCCAAAATAAAGGGAACAATGATATCTGCGGCGAAGCGGATACCGCTCAGAATAACTACCAGCATTCCCAGCATAATGACGATTTTTAGACCATTGAGCGTGATGATCGGTTTTGCCATATCAGTCCCTGTTTTCTGATGCCGACACGAATAATAATGTGATTTCGGTCGACCTGTTCTGGTTAAAATCAAACACTTCAGGTAAAGAAGTGAAAATATTTTGAGTTAATTCCTGGCTTATGATACAAATCAGGCGTGTTCAACTACCGAGGACAATTATCATCCGCGATGACGAGAAGCAACACTGCGGATAATTGTAATATTATGGACAATATGTTCAGTGCTTTTTTCTCCACGCAAACGCATCTTCACTCTACCTCCTTTTTCCTGCTTATCGGCGAGCAGCACTGGCGTAACGCGCTTTAGTCTCTCACTTCTGCCTGAGCTGGCGCAACGCGCTGTGCTAACTGATTTTATTTTTTAGTTTGCTGCGTGCAGCAGACTCGAAAGAGTATATTCTCATGCAGGAGAAGTGTCATGTTTTACTGGATCTTATTAGCTCTGGCTATCGCGACTGAAATTACCGGCACGCTCTCAATGAAATGGGCTAGCGTGGGTAATGGCAATGCGGGTTTTATTTTAATGCTGGTGATGATCACGCTGTCATATATATTTCTTTCTTTTGCGGTAAAAAAGATTGCCCTGGGTGTGGCGTATGCCTTATGGGAAGGGATCGGCATTTTATTTATTACCATTTTTAGCGTGCTGCTATTTGATGAAGCATTATCAACCATGAAGATTGCCGGCTTGCTGACGCTGGTCGCCGGCATCGTATTGATCAAATCAGGGACGCGTAAACCCGGCAAACCGGTGAAGGGGGCGACTCGTGCAACAATTTGAATGGATACACGGCGCCTGGCTTGGGCTGGCAATAATGCTGGAAATCGCGGCTAACGTACTGTTGAAGTTTTCGGACGGTTTTCGCCGTAAATGTTATGGCATTTTATCGCTTGCCGCTGTTCTGGCCGCCTTCAGCGCGCTTTCCCAGGCGGTAAAAGGGATAGACCTGTCGGTGGCGTATGCGCTATGGGGCGGTTTTGGTATTGCCGCCACGCTGGCGGCGGGCTGGGTGCTCTTCGGCCAGCGCTTAAACCCCAAAGGCTGGGTTGGCGTGATATTGCTGCTCGCCGGAATGGTCATGATCAAATTTGCCTGAGACGATCGCTGCCGCTCAGGCAGCGATTCGCGTATTAGTCCTGCGCCAGGGCTTTCAGCTTATCGCGAAAGCCGGTGACGGATATAGCGCGGTTATCGGCGCGCCAGCGATCTTTAGCCGCAGGAGCGGAGCTTTGTACGCCAATAAGCTGCCATCCGCTATCCGTGTGCAATAAGAGCGGCGAGCCGCTGTCGCCTGGTAACGTGTCGCACTGGTGTGAGAGTACGGCATTCTGCGCCCAGCCGGTCACGACGCAATCCTGATGGGAATAGAGCGCATTCAGATGATCTTCCGGATAACCGGACTGCGTGACTTTTCGGTCTGCGGCTTTCAACGCCGCAGTGAGCGCCGCTTTATCGCCGGTAAATAAAGGCACTGGCGTGATACCGGAAGGTGGGTAGCGCAATATTACCAGACCAAAATCCCAGCTTGCCGCGGCAGGTGGCACAATCCAGCCATCGCCATCCGCTTTCAGGCGTCGGCCCAGCGACGGTTCAACGCGGCCTTCAATGCCGTGGATTTCATAGCGCCATACTCCTTTTCGCGCCACAAAACGCAGCGCAACCGCTTTGTCCGGTTTTCCTTTCGGTGGCGTTAGCAGGCAGTGACCTGCTGTCAGGGCGATATGCGGGGAGATAAGCGTTGCCGTACACAAATTACCGCTGGCGGTCTCTAGTTGCCCGATGGCATCCCACGGCGATTGGGTAGGATCGGCGACGGGCACCCGATCGTCATGGTTAAAAAAAAGCGTTTTGACGTCGCTGGCATCCGTAGCGTCTGTTTCAGCCCCCCTGGCTTTCGCCATAACCGGTAAAAAACAAACTATGCCCAGTAATACAGCAATGGTTTTATGCATATCACACTCTGGTGGGTAATTATGATTATTAACAGCAAACCCTCAGTATTACTATAGACGTGGCGGTAAGAAAGTGGGAGTAAAATCAGATAACTACACTCAGGAAAGATAGAAATGCGTGGCAATAACGGCGCATAAAATAAGCACGATAAGAATGAGCTCAAAGCGGTAGCGAGACACTTTTTTGCCCTCCCGGAAGGCGGCGCTAAACCAGAACAATTTAGCGCCGTAAAAACGGGCGCGGGGGCGCGCCGCAGCATGTTACGACTTACGCAGCCGGCTGCGAAGTTGTTTTTGACACAGATTTGGCTGGGGCTTTTTTGCCATCTTTTTTCTGGTGTTTTTTAGCCGCCTGCGCTTTTTGCTCAACGGTTTTTTTATGCTGTTTTTTGTGGTGCTGGGTGTTCTGGGTTGTTTTGGCAGGCGCTGCGGTTTTCGCAGGCGTTGCAGTCTCAGCCGCGAATGCTGCGGAAGAGAGACCCATTGCAGCGGCAACAACCAGAGCTAATACTTTTTTCATTTTGATACCCTCGATTTGGTTTTCATTCAACCCCACTGCGGGGCCGGTGAAATGACTATATCGCTGTTATCAAAAGGCTTCCGTGAGTGATTGGTTTCGGCATGTAACGCTATGTACAATCCCCCGGTAACGCGATGTCAGCCCCCACCATAATAGGTAGCTTTACGTTACCGGCCGTTATTTTTGGTCGCAGAGTCGGTAATATCCGCCCTCCAGAATAACAGGCACACCGTATATGAATCCGATAATCTGGGGGGTATTTACGCTTCTGGCGCTGGATGCAATCAGAGAAGTTATGGGCGTATCAAGCCTGACAGGTCTATGGTGAACAGTGAGTCGTGGCGTGAAACCAGCCCGGCGATAGCGCACGTTGCTATCGCCGGATTATTTCTTTTCAGGCGTGAAGACGATGATGTAACCGCGTCCCGACCAGGATGGCCAGCACCAGCATTAGCGCGATAAAACCACCTACGCCGTTCCAGCCATAACTATGCCAGAATACGCCGCCTAGCGTCCCGGCGATACTGGACCCCAGATAATAGCTGAAAAGATAAAGTGACGAGGCCTGTCCCTTCGCCCGGCGCGCACGCGGGCCAATCCAACTACTGGCCACGGAGTGCGCGGCGAAAAAGCCGGCGGAAAAAAGCAGCATCCCGGCAAAAATCAGCCAAAGCGAGGTAAAAAGCGTCAGTAAAAGCCCGCACAGCATTACTGCGGTAGAGAACAGCATCACCGGCCCCCGGCCATAGCGTGAGGTCATTGCGCCAGCTTTCGGCGAACTCCATGTGCCGGTGAGATAGGCTACGGATAACAGTCCGACCACGGCCTGGCTTAATTCCCAGGGGGAGAGCATCAGGCGATAACCAATGTAGTTAAACAGGGTGACGAACGCGCCCATCAGTAAAAAGCCTTCCGCAAACAGCAGAGGTAACCCCCGATCGCGCCAGTGGAGACGGAAATTAATAAACAGCGTTTTAGGCCGTAGCGACGTGGGACGGAAATGTTGCGAGGCGGGTAAAATCTTCCAGAACATCAGCGCTGACGCTAGCGCAAAGCATCCGATGGCCGCCAGCGCGATGCGCCAGTTAAAAAAGTCGGTCATGACGCCGCTTAATAAACGCCCGCTCATCCCGCCGATGGAATTACCGCTAATATAGAGCCCCATAGAGAAAGCGACAAAGCTGGGATGGATTTCTTCGCTCAGGTAGGTCATTCCCACCGCGGCGACGCCGCTTAACGACAGACCGATCAGCGCGCGCATAATCAGAATACCATGCCAGCTGGTCATCATGGTTGATAACAATGTGCAGCAGGAGGCTAATAACAAGGCGGTGACCATCACCGGTTTACGGCCTATCGCATCAGAAAGCGGGCCGGTAAAAAGTAAGCCAATAGCCAGCATGGCGGTAGAAATAGAAAGTGAAACGCTGCTGCTGGCGGGGGAGACGCCAAACTCCTGGGAAAGTACCGGTAGTATAGGCTGAACGCAATAAAGGAGCGCGAAAGTCGCCAGGCCCGCGGAAAAAAGGGCCAGCGTGACGCGCATAAAAGATGCTGTACCGCGTTTAATAAATTGAACCGGCTGAGAATGGCGTTGTTCATCGATATCGCTCGCCGTGGCGTCATCGAGAATAGTTGTACGACTCACGTGAAATCCTTGCTTTACATCTCCGTCAACAGGAGACGGGTATAACCGACATGTAAAGCATAGAAAAAGCAAAATATTCTGTCTAATATATTAATTGTCTCAAATAAGACGTTAAAAATATGAATATCGAATTACGTCATTTACGTTACTTTGTGGCGGTAGCAGAAGAATTGCATTTTGGTCGCGCCGCCGCGCGCCTCAATATCTCGCAGCCGCCGCTCAGTCAGCAGATACAAATTCTGGAGCAGCAGGTCGGCGCGCGATTACTGGCGCGGACCAACCGCAGCGTAGCGTTAACCGCCGCCGGGCGACAGTTTCTGGTGGATAGCCGACACATCCTGAGTCTGGTAAACGACGCCGCCGCTCGCGCCGAGCGGTTGCACCAGGGCGAAGCGGGTGAAATCCGTATTGGCTTTACGTCTTCAGCGCCTTTTATTCGGGCGGTATCGCATACCTTTTCGCTGTTCCGCCAGTCCTATCCGGGGGTGCATATGCAAACGCGTGAAATGAATACGCGTGAGCAAATCGCGCCGCTCAACGAAGGCGTACTGGATATTGGCTTGCTGCGGAATACGCCGCTGCCCGACACACTTAATCGCGAGGTGATTTTGCATGAGCCGCTTATGGCCATGATCCCGCGCGAACATCGGCTGGCGCAAAAGCCGGTCGTCAGTCTGACAGAACTGGCGGAAGAACCTTTCGTCTTTTTCGATCCGCATGTCGGGACGGGCCTCTACGACGATATTCTCGGCCTGATGCGGCGCTATAACCTGTCGCCGACCATCACGCAGGAGGTTGGCGAGGCAATGACCATTATCGGTCTGGTGGCGGCGGGACTGGGTGTCTCGATTCTGCCGGCATCCTTTAAGCGTGTACAGATGAGCGAGATGCGCTGGGTTCCCCTGGCAGAAGAGGACGCCGTATCTGAAATGTGGCTGGTATGGCCGAAGCATCATGAACAGAGTCATGCCGTGCAGCGGTTTTGCCAACTGCTATTACTGGCTGCCCGACGGGATTAATTACGCTTAAAAAGGGTGAAAATGTGCAGTTAATCACACGGCTAAGCAAAAAGTTGACGGCGAGTATTGAAGTGTTTCACCATAGCACACAGATTATTTCGGAGCGCGAAAATAAAGGGAGTGAGCGGTGGTTGCTGATAGTCAGCCTGGGCATATCGATCAAATTAAGCAGACCAATGCTGGCGCAGTGTATCGCCTGATTGATCAGCTCGGACCGGTATCGCGAATTGACCTGTCTCGTCTGGCGCAGTTGGCGCCTGCCAGTATTACGAAAATTGTTCGCGAAATGCTGGAAGCGCATTTGGTTCAGGAACTTGAAATTAAAGAGGCGGGCAGTCGTGGACGTCCCGCCGTCGGGCTAATGGTGGAAACGGAAGCCTGGCACTATTTGTCTATACGTATTAGCCGTGGCGAAATTTTCCTTGCGCTGCGCGATCTTAGCAGCAAACTGGTGGTAGAAGAGTGTCTGGCGCTGCCGTTAACCGAAGCCACGCCGTTGCTTGAGCGAATTATTACGCACGTTGATCGGTTTTTTACCCGCCATCAGCAGAAACTGGAGCGTTTGACCTCCATTGCCATTACGTTACCGGGCATTATCGATACCGAAAACGGCGTTGTGCATCGGATGCCGTATTACGAAGATGTCAAAGAGATGCCTTTGGGAGATGCGCTGGAGCGGCACACCGGCGTACCGGTTTACATTCAGCATGATATTAGCGCATGGACGATGGCAGAGGCGCTTTTTGGTGCCTCACGCGGCGCGCGCGACGTTATCCAGGTGGTGATTGATCATACTGTGGGGGCGGGCGTTATCACCGACGGTCATTTGCTTCATGCGGGCAGTAGCAGTCTGGTGGAGATTGGGCATACCCAGGTCGATCCTTATGGTAAGCGCTGTTATTGCGGTAATCATGGCTGTCTGGAGACCATAGCCAGCGTCGATAGCGTGCTGGAACTTACGCAGCTTCGGCTTAATCAGTCGATGAGTTCAATGTTGCACGGCCAGCCGTTAACGGTAGATTCACTGTGTCAGGCGGCGATACAGGGAGATCTATTAGCAAAAGATATTATTAGCGGCGTTGGCGCGCATGTCGGACGCATTCTGGCTATCATGGTGAATTTATTTAATCCGCAAAAAATTCTTATTGGTTCGCCGCTAAGTAAAGCGGCTGATATCCTTTTTCCGGCCATTGCTGACAGTATCCGTCAACAGGCGCTGCCCGCCTACAGTAGGAACACGGTAGTGGAAAGCACGCAGTTTACCAACCAGGGCACGATGGCCGGGGCGGCGTTGGTAAAAGACGCGATGTATAACGGCTCTTTGTTGATTCGTCTATTACAGGGTTAACATTTTTTAACTGTTGTACAAAAATTTGCGCTAACTCAAGCTGATTGCCCTTGCCATATCTTAGACTTTCTCCACTGTATTATTTTCCTGGTTTATATTTTCGAAGCATAACGGTGGAGTTAGTGATGCTGAAGCGTTTCTTTATTACAGGTACAGACACTTCTGTTGGGAAGACGGTGGTTTCCCGCGCATTACTACAAGCGTTAGCGTCGGGTGGTAAGAGCGTTGTAGGGTATAAACCTGTCGCTAAAGGGAGCAAAGAGACTCCAGAAGGGATGCGCAACAAAGACGCTCTGGTATTGCAAAGCGTCTCTTCGCTGGAATTGCCGTATGAGGCGATTAATCCGATCGCGTTAAGCGAAGAAGAAAGCAGCGTCGCGCATAGCTGTCCTATAAATTACACCTTGCTGTCCAACGGTCTGGCAAGCCTGAGCGATAAAGTGGACCACGTTGTCGTGGAGGGCACTGGCGGCTGGCGTAGTTTGATGAATGATTTACGTCCATTGTCCGAATGGGTGGTACAGGAACAATTACCGGTATTGATGGTGGTAGGGATTCAGGAGGGGTGCATTAATCATGCGCTACTGACTGCGCAAGCTGTCGCTAACGATGGACTGCCATTAATTGGCTGGGTAGCGAATCGTATCAATCCTGGCCTGGCGCATTATGCTGAAATCATTGATGTGCTTGGGAAAAAACTGCCAGCGCCGCTGATTGGCGAGCTACCGTACCTGCCGCGTGCCGAGCAGCGCGAGCTGGGGCAGTATATTCGTTTGTCAATGCTCGGCAGCGTGCTGGCGGTAGATAGAATCATGGCGTAACGTTCGCGAGAGCACTGACGCGACTACACAGGCAATCAGCAGACCGGGGAGTAACTGATACTCGCCGGTCATTTCACAAATCATCAGGGTGGACATTATCGGCGCATGGGTTGTCGCCGCCAGTAGCGTCGCCATACCCGCCAGCCCCAATAAAATCGCTATTTCATCCGAGCCTGGCAGCCAGAATCCCCATATCCGACCCAGCAACATTCCAATTGATAATCCGATAAATAATGTTGGCGTAAAGACGCCGCCCGGCGCGCCAGACCCGCTGCTGGCGAGCACCGCCAGGATTTTGCACACAAAAATTCCGCCAATCAGCGAGAATAGCGGTGGGGAGAGCAAAAATGATTGTACGACGCTATAGCCGTTTCCCCATACCGTGGGCGTGAGTAACGACAGTAATCCGACAATAAGCCCCCCCAACGCCAGTTGCCAGGGCGGGGACAGTTTTAAGCGTAAGAAACTTTTATGGCTGGCCGTCATCAGCCACATCAGCAACGGGCCGCACAGACCGGCGACCAGGCCGGTACTGACTATCATGACGTACTCCCGCGCGTGGAGATCAACGGTCAGATGCACGGTATAGAGTAGTGAATCGCTACCGTTTAATACATGGGTGGTTAGCAGGGCGACGACGGCGGAAACGACAACCGGGCCGAGGGAAGCCAGCATTAAGGTACCGAACAGGATTTCCGCGATAAACAGGCTGCCCGCCAGCGGCGCATGGTAAGCGCCCGCCATGCCCGCAGCGGCGCCGCTGGCGATCCATAATTTCCATTCCTCACGCGGCGTGAAGCGTCGGGCAAAGCTGGATGCCGCCAGCGCGGCGAGGAGGATCATTGCGCCTTCGCGACCAATTGCGCTGCCGCTGACCACGACCAGCAGCGAGGCCAGCGATTTCACCAGACTGGCGCCAACGTCAAATTGCCCGTCGGTTTGCAATGCTTCCATATAGTCAGTGGGCGCATGGGGGCGCTGTTGGTTCATTTTTTGCCACCCCCACAGCAACAGACCAGCGGCCAGGCCGCCAAGCACTGGCGTAATCAGCCGTCGCCAGGGCGAAAGCCCCTCAGCCGCATTCACCAGACTGCCGGTGTCATTACTCAGAAAAATCCACTCCAGCAATTGCATCGCATGACGGAAGGCGGCGACAGCCAGCGCCGCGAGAATACCGATGAGCGTAGCGATCAGCAGGCGACGAAACATCGCGCGCAGATCCGGGTAAGCGTGTAAATGATGCATAAGCGGGTAAACAGGGAGTTTCAGGATAGCTTATTCTGCGGGGAAATGGCGTCAGACGCAAAAGCACTATGTGCGATATAATATTGCATACAATAATGATATTGCCGGATAGCGAGAGGCCATCCGGCGGCAGCGTTAGCTGCTTTCGTGAATATTTAGCGCCCGACGCGTGCGGCCTGAGCTGAGATAGTCGGCGATGTAATCCTGAGAGATTTCACCGTTATAGCGTCCGTCTTCATCAACGATCGGCATCCAGCTGGTATTACTTTCGTACAATCTGGACAGCACAATACGCAGGTTATCTTCCGCTTTGCCCGTAATACGGAAAGGATGGGTGATATCGGCGCAGGTTCCACTGGCGTTCCGCGCTTCCCGTCGCTTCACAAATCCCAGTGGCTTACCGTCGTTGTCAATGACGGTAATGGCGCGAATATCGTGATCATCCATAATGCCGAACGCCTCGCTTAACGGCGTGGAAGGCCGCGCGGTAATGGTTGGCTGTTGGTCGGTAACATCGCCTGCGGAGACCAGTAGCAAACGCTTTAACGTTCTGTCCTGACCGACAAACGACCCGACAAACTCGTTAGCCGGTTTGGCCAGCAGTTCATCAGGACTGGCGCACTGTACAATTCGCCCCTGACGGAACACGGCGATACGGTCGCCGAGCTTTAGCGCTTCGTCGATATCATGGCTGACCAGCATCACGGTCTTTTTTAGCTTACGCTGCATATCCAGAAACTGGTTCTGGATCACTTCGCGGTTAATAGGGTCCACCGCGCCGAAGGGCTCATCCATCAGCAGTACCGGCGGATCGGCGGCCAGAGCGCGGATCACGCCAATACGCTGTTGCTGTCCCCCGGACATCTCTTTTGGATAGCGATGCAGAAATTTTCTGGCATCCAGCGCCACCATGTCCATCAACTCTTCGGCGCGTTGCTTGCAGCGCGCTTTGTCCCAACCCAACATGCGCGGCACAACGGTAATATTTTCTTCAATCGTCATATTAGGAAACAGGCCGATTTGTTGGATAACATACCCAATATTGCGGCGTAGCGTTACCGTATCCATATCGTTGGTATTCTCGCCGTTGATAAGAATATTACCGCTGCTGGGCGCGATCAGCCGGTTGATCATCTTTAACGTGGTGGTTTTGCCGCAGCCGGAGGGACCGAGTAAGACGCACATTTCGCCTTCCGGCACGTTCAGGTTGACGTTGTCGACGGCTTTTAGCGGCTGACCCTTTTTCTGTACAAATTGTTTGGTGAGATTTTCCAGTTTTATCATTATCGTATCCCCTTAGGTGTCAGTACGACTTGCAGACGATGCAACAGCCAGTCAAGCACAATCGCCAGTAGACAGATCATCAGCGCGCCGGCAATTAACATGCGAATATCGCTGCCGCTAATGCCGTTTAACAGTAGCAGCCCCAGACCGCCAGCGCCGATCACCGCGGCAATCGCCATTACGCCGATATTCATCACTACCGCGGTGCGGATACCCCCGAAAATAACCGGCAAGGCCATTGGGATTTCGACCCAACGCAGCCGTTGCCAGAAAGTCATACCGATGCCGCGTCCCGCTTCACGCAGACCGGGCGGCAAACTATCAAGCGCAGTATGGGTATTACGGACAATCGGCAGTAAAGAGTAGAGAAAAACAGCCGTCACGGCGGGCAGAACGCCAATACCATGTCCGATCAGCGAAAAGAGCGGGATCATTAACCCAAACAGCGCGATAGACGGAATGGTAAGAAGTAGCGTGGCGGCGCCCAATACCGGCGTTGCCAGCCATTTGTGGCGTACAATCAAAACGCCTAACGGTACGCCGATGATAATCGCCAGACCGACGGCCAGCGCGACCAGCCAGAGATGCTGAAAGGTAAGGCTGGCGAGATAGCCTGCGTTATCCAGCATATAATGTATCGTATCCATAGGCGCTCCTTACAGCAGACCTTTGTCCTGCAAAAATTGATGGGCTACCTGTTGCGGCGTGCGATGCTCGATATCGACCTGGGCGTTTAGGGTCGATATCACATCGTTATTGAGCAGGCCGGAAAGGGTGTTTAAGGCGTCATCAAGGCCAGGATTGGCTTCCAGCACCTCTTTACGCACCACTGGCGTGACAGCGTAACTTGGGAAGAAGCCTTTATCGTCTTCCAGCACTTTCAGATCAAACCCTTTCACCCGTCCGTCGGTGGTATAGACCAGCCCGGCGTCAACCAGCCCATCCCGAACGGCGTTATAGACCAGCCCTGGGTCCATCTGTCGTATTTGCGGGCGATCAAGCTGCATCTGATAGGCTTGCTGAAGGGGCTTCATCCCGTCGCTGCGCCCGGCAAATTCCAGATCGAGGCCGAGCATCCAGTTGTGGTCAGGATCGTTCTGCCGGACTTGTTCGATTTTTGCCACCATTTGCGAGATGGTGGTGATATTTTCCGACTCGGCGCGTTTGCGCTGCATCGCGAACGCGTAAGTATTGTTCATGTCAGCCGGTTTGAGCCATACCAGGCCCAGCTTCGCATCCAGGCGTTTTACCGTGTCGTAGGTTTCCTGTGGACTCATGCGCTTGTCGATACGGTTGAAAATAATCAGCGATGTACCGGTATATTCCCAGGTAATATCAATTTGTTTATTCACCATCGCATTACGTGAAATCACCGCGGCGATATTGGTTTGCGGCTGAACCTGAAAGCCTTTCTTCTGCAAATACTGAACGGTCATAGCGGAAAGAATATGCTGCTCGGTAAAGCTTTTGGTGGCGAGAACCAGCGGCGCGGCCTGCGTTTGGCTACTGAACAACAGCGTTGCGGCAAGCCATCCCAACAGGTGTTTTTTGAATCTCATTTAACGCTCCTTATTGTTATTTATGCGTTCAGACGGTATGAGGGCTAAGGCGTCGCCCAAACCAGGCAAGCAGAGTGTCAAGAATCAGCGCGAATAACGCCGTGGCCGTTGCGCCGAGGATCAACGTCGGAAAATCGTTGAGATAAATCCCCGGAAAAATCAGCTCGCCGTAGCTGCTGGCGCCGATCAGAAAGGCCAGCGGCGCGGTGCCGACATTGATGGCGGTCGCGATGCGAATACCGGACAGCATCACTGGCCACGCATTAGGTAGATCTACCTGACGAAGCCGCTGCCATTTTGTCATCCCAATCCCGTTCGCCGCTTCAATCAGTGAGGCGGGAACGGAACAGAGGCCCGCATAGGTATTGCGGACGATAGGCAGAAGGGAGGCCAGAAATAGCGCGACAATGGCGGGCGTATCGCCGATCCCGATAATCACCATCGCTAAGGCCAGAACGGCCAGCGGCGGCAAGGTATTACCAACATTAAAGATTTGCATGACATATTCAGCAAATCCTTTTGCCGCAGGACGGCTGAGTAAAATCCCACTCGGGATACCGACCAGTAAAGCAAAAAACATGGACGTAAAGACCAGCATCAAATGCCGTTGTCCGAGATACAGCAGATCGACCTGACGCGCTTTCAGCGTCTCCAGACCGATTCCCCAGATAAACAGCGCCAGTAACAGCAAAATGACGATAGTGAACCCAAGTACACGTTTTAGGGTGAGGGTGTGCATTGCGGTGTGTCTCCCTGTTTGCATGTGTTATGGCGACGTTAAGAGTCGCGTGTTGTTATGCCATGTTCCGGCAGGGTGCTTTGAGCTATAGCAACAGGTTGGGAAGGATTCCAGCGAAGCGTGATGTTTAACACTATTAAACATCTATTAACAATTATGCTGTGCCCTTATGCGGCTTAGGGTGAACATTCACGATAAAGAATTATCTTAAAAATAGAAACGGGGTGTGACGTTGTCACTTTTTGTAGATAAAAATAGGCCGCAATGGGAGAAAAGGCAGGTAAAATCCTGCCTTTTGTGGGGATTAACGGAATAACGGTTTTACAGCGACGGGAATAATGAGTTGAGCTTGCCATTGCGCCAGCGTCAGACGCGCCAGTTGCCCCAACGCCTGATAAAACGGATGCCCGGCATGATCGATAAATACGTCCAGAAAGCGGGACGACCACGGAAACAGATGCCAGGCCAGGAGTTGTTCGCATTTATGATGACGGCCATTCTCGGCAAGCCAGGCCGCCAGCAGCAACAGCGACCCAAAATGATCTTCTGGCTCGTTTTGCTGCATTTCAAACTGAATTCCGTTTTCGCGCATCCACTGACGTAGCGCCAGCGTAGAATCGCCAAATAATACGCTCTCACGATCCAGCCAGACGGAACCCCACGGCGGAGACGGCAGAGCGTAAGGGCCGATAAACAGACGCTGCCAGGCCTGTGGCAACGACTCTTCGCTATGGGTCTTAAACATAGCCGCCACAGGCGCAAGCGCCTTGGCATCAAGCGGCCACTGCGCCTGCCAGTCGTCGGTTAATAGCGCCTGGACCAGAGGAGCGGTTTCGTGGCTTTCCGGCGAATAATAAAACAACGCGCCAAGAACACGCGCCGTTACTGCAAAATCATCACGTTGTAAAAAAGTGGTCATTCAAACAATCCCGAAAGGTGCGGGTCGCCCCGCACGCATAAATTAACCTGCGACGGCCATACCTACGGTCATATGCAGGCCATAAAAAAGTCCGCGGCCAATAATTTCGCCTGCCAGCACCAGCACGACACCGAGCAGCAAACCAACGGTATGCGGTTCGCGGCGACGGATTAGCGGACATAGCCAGCAGCCTAATCCGGCAGCAAGCAAGACAATGCGCCAGACCTGTAGCATACCGTAATCCGGTGCGAGATGGCTGGCCTGTTGCACGGAACTGTGAATGGTTGAGAGAGACAGTCCTTGTAGTACGATGACCGCCACGCACACCACCAACGCCAGGCCGCTAATACTGGCAAACGTCACGCTGCAAAATGGGACGCGCGCGATGCGTAGCAGTAGCGCCGCAAACACCGGGCCGCACAGGAATGCCGTGAGGAAAAAGGCCAGCGTGGTGTAGCCATTATACCAGGTTGGCACGGTATCTATCTGATAAACGAGCGTCATTGCCCAGATGAATGCAACGCCGAGCGCCATACTGACCAGCAGCCACACTTTACCCAGCGCTGGGGGCATTTTACCGAGTACCGCCACCAGCCACCAGATGCCGCCTACGGCAAAGAACACCGATCCTGCGGCGATTTCATTACTCAGTGCGGAAGCGCCTACGCGGTTAAGCGAGTTAAACGCGCGCATCGGCGAGCCGAGATGCATAATCGACGCGAGGAATCCCAGTCCCATCACCAGCCACAGAAAAAACATGCTGCGCACGATGCGCTGACGGGCGATGGTATCGTCTTTTGCCGTCAGCCAGCCCAGTCCGCTAACGATTAACGCGCCGACCACGCACTGACCAAAGACCGTGAAGATCATCAACGGCCATTCATGCCATCCACTTCCCATCTTATACCTCCTTCGGATTGGCCAGATAACCGGTAGTGTCCCCGGTCGGGCGGCTGTTGGCGTTGGGTTTAATCACAATATTCGGCTTCGTGAAATGCGCGCGCGGCAACGGCGCGACGGCAGCCAGCTCACCGTGTTTTTTACGCAGTTCGTCTATCGGGCCAAAATCCAGCGCCCGCAGCGGGCAGGATTCCACGCAAATCGGTTTCTTGCCTTCCGCCACCCGGTCATAACAGCCGTCGCACTTGGTCATATGACCTTTGGCCGCGTTGTACTGCGGCGCGCCGTACGGGCAGGCCATGTGGCAGTAGCGGCAGCCGATACAGACCTCTTCGTTCACCACCACAAAACCGTCATCGCGCTTGTGCATCGCGCCGCTCGGGCAGACTTTGGTACAGGCCGGGTCTTCGCAGTGGTTGCATGAAATGGAGAGATAATAGGCAAAGACGTTCTGGTGCCAGACGCCGTTATCTTCCTGCCAGTCGCCGCCCGCATACTCATAAATGCGGCGGAAGCTGACATCCGGGGTCAAATCTTTGTAGTCCTTGCAGGCCAGTTCGCAGGTTTTGCAACCGGTGCAACGGCTGGAATCAATAAAAAATCCATACTGGGTTGTCATCGGTTACTCCTTACGCCTTTTCAACCTGAACAAGATTACTGTGTGACGGATTACCTTTCGCCAGTGGGGAAGGCCGGTGCGACGTCAGAATGTTAATGGAGCCGCCGCGATCGACTTTGTCGCCAAACATGTCGGCATTTAACCAGGCGCCCTGGCCGATAGCGGTGACGCCAGGCAATATGCGCGGCGTGACTTTTGCCAGAATGAGCATCTCTCCATTCTGGTTAAAGACCCGCACGGTGTCGCCATGCTGAATGCCGCGCGCTTGCGCATCAATCGGGTTGATCCAGATCTCCTGCGGACACGCCTGTTGCAGGACGTCGATATTGCCGTAGCTGGAGTGGGTACGCGCTTTATAGTGGAAGCCGGTTAGCTGTAGCGGGTAGCGCTGACGAAGCGGATCGTCCCAACCGTCAAAGCCTGGCGTATAGGCGGGTAAAGGATGGATAATCTCATCTTTCTTCAGCTCCCACGTGTTGGCGAGGGTTGCCAGACGCTCGGAATAGATTTCGATTTTACCGGACGGCGTTTTCAGTGGGTTGGCGGCAGGGTCTTCGCGGAATGAGCGGAAAGCGACGTAGTGCTCCTCCGGGCATTTTTTCTTGAAAATCCCTGTCTGTTTCATCTCTTCGTAATCCGGCATTTCCGGGTTACGCGCTTTGGTTTTTGCGTGCAGGTATTTGACCCACTCATGCTGCGTGCGGCCTTCTGTGAAGGTCTGGTATACGTCCGGACCAAGCCGTTTAGCCACTTCACTGAGCGTCCAGTAAATGGGCTTTCTTTCAAATTTCGGCGAGGTGGCGGGCTGACCAAGAATGACATAGCCCATATTGCCTGCGGATTCGTGGGAAATCAGATCTTCCTGCTCGGTCGGCATTAAATCAGGCAGCAGAATGTCGCAATATTTTGCCGACGCGGTCATAAAGTGCTCGATGCCGACGATCATTTCACATTTACTGTCGTCCTGAAGCACCTCGTGGGTGTGGGCGATATCGCCATGCTGATTGATCAGCGTATTACTGGCGTAGCACCACAAAAATTTGATCGGCACGTCGAGCTTGTCTTTTCCCCGCACGCCGTCGCGTGTGGCGGTCATTTCCGCGCCATGATCGATAGCGTCGGTCCAGGTAAAGACCGAAATCTGGGTTTTTACCGGGTTCTCAAGCATAGAAAACCATTCGACGCCCAGATCCCAGGTGCCTTCGCGCACGCCGGAATTACCGCCATTTATGCCGACGTTACCGGTGAGTACAGACAACATGGCGATTGCGCGTGCGGTCTGCTCCCCGTTAGAGTGGCGTTGCGGTCCCCAGCCCTGGCAAATGTAAGCCGGTTTCGCCGAGCCGATTTCCCGCGCCAGTTGAATGATTTTTTCCGCCGGAATACTGGTAATCTGCGCGGCCCATTGCGGCGTTTTGGCGATACCGTCGTCGCCCTGACCCAAAATATAGGCTTTATAGTGCGCGTTACGCGGGGCCGAGGCGGGCAGAGTGGTTTCGTCGTAGCCGATGCAGTATTTATCCAAAAACGGTTTATCAATAAGATCTTCGGTAATCAGCACCCAGCCGATTGCCGCCGCCAGCGCGCCATCGGTACCTGGGCGAATCGGCAGCCACTCGTCTTCGCGGCCGGCGGCAGTGTCGTTATAACGCGGGTCAATGACGATCATCCGGGCGTTGGAGCGTTCGCGCGCCTGTTCGACATAGTATGTCACGCCGCCGCCGCTCATACGTGTTTCCGCAGGGTTATTGCCAAACATCACCACCAGTTTTGTATTGGCGATATCATCCGGACTGTTGCCGTCGTTGCCGCCGAACATATAGCTCATGGCCGCGCTGATTTGGGCGGTGCTGTAGCTACCGTAACGGCTGAGATAGCCGCCGCAGGCGTTCATCAGGCGATACGGTACGTTAGAATTGGTAATATTGCCGCCGTCCACGCCGGTACCGTAAAGCACATGTACCGCTTCGTTGCCGTAGTCCTTGAGGATACGTTTCAGGTTATCGCCGATGGTATCCAACGCTTCATCCCAACTGATACGTTCGAATTTGCCTTCTCCACGTTTACCAACGCGTTTCATCGGATATTTCAGGCGATCGGGATGATTCATCCGGCGACGAATAGAGCGACCACGCAGGCAGGCGCGTACCTGATGGTTGCCATATTCATCATTGCCCGTGGTATCTGATTCAACCCAATATACGGTGTCATCTTTTACGTGCAGGCGCAGCAGGCAGCGGCTGCCGCAGTTAACGGTACATGAACTCCAGACCGCTTTTTCTGCCACATTGCCAGATGCGAGGTCTGCTGCGGCGTGGGCGATGCGGGAGAACGGAAGGGTGAAAGCGCTACTGGCAAGCGCAAGGCTACCGATAGCGGAGGTTTTCACCAGGCTTCGTCGGCTGATACTGGCCGCCATTAATGCCTCAGGGTTGGTGATTTTCATAACAGCTCACTATGCTCATCCAAAAAAAAAGAGTTTTAAATGTTGTTGTGTTCGCAAAACGGGGAGCTCCGGGCGCGTAAAAACGTCCCGGAGCAGGCGGCTTAGATTTTTTCGATTTCCACCAGATTTGTATGTTGAGGATTCCCTTTTGCCAGGGGGGAAGGACGCAGCGTCGTGAGCGTATTGATGCAGGCGCCGTGATCAATTTTATCGCCAGCCATATCCGCATTATGCCATGCGCCCTGACCCATCGCGCTGACGCCCGGCAGAATACGCGGCGTGACTTTGGCGGGTAGACGCACCTCTCCACGATCGTTAAAGACGCGAACCTTATCGCCATTCGCGATACCGCGTTTTTGCGCATCGAGCGGATTTATCCACACCTCCTGGCGACAGGCGGCCTGCAGAACATCAATATTGCCGTAGCTTGAATGGGTACGGGATTTATAGTGAAAGCCAAACAGCTGTAGCGGGAAGGTGCTCCGTTTCGGATCGTCCCATCCTTCAAAAGTAGGGGTATAAATCGGCAGTGGGCTTATCACGTCGCCTTCCGCCAGCTCCCAGGTACTGGCGATGTGGGCGAGTTTGCTTGAGTAGATTTCGATTTTACCGGACGGTGTTTTTAACGGATTGGCCTGCGGATCTTCACGAAATTTTTTATAGGCGACAAAATGGCCGTTGGGATCTTTGCGTTTATAGATGCCCATTTTTTTTAGCTCGTCATACGCGGGCAATGCCGGATCTCTTGCCTGCATTTTGGCGTACAGATATTGCAGCCATTGCGCCTGGGTACGGCCTTCGGTAAACCGCTGATACACATCGTCGCCGAGGCGTCTGGCGATTTCGCTGAGTACCCAGTAGATGGGCTTGCGTTCGAACTTAGGCGTCGTCGCCGGTTGAATAAAAATCAGATATCCCATATTGCCGGCGTAATCATTGGGGATGATATCTTCCTGTTCGACGGTCATGAGATCCGGCAGTAAAATATCGGCGTACTTCGCGGAAGAGGTCATAAAATTGTCGATGACCACAATCATTTCGCATTTCGTTTCATCCTGAAGAATTTCATGGGTTTTATTAATATCCGAATGCTGATTAATCAGGGTGTTGCCAGCGTAGTTCCATAGAAATTTGATCGGGACATCCAGCTTATCTTTGCCGCGTACGCCGTCGCGCAGGGCGGTCATTTCCGGGCCGCGCGCAATGGCGTCCGTCCAGCTAAAGCAGGAGATGGCGGTTTTAACGGGATTCTCCAGGACCGGCAGACGTTCAATGGTAATGGTGTAAGTGGATTCGCGTGCGCCGCTATTACCGCCATGAATGCCGACGTTGCCGGTCAGAATCGGTAACATGGCGATGGCGCGAGCGGTTTGTTCGCCGTTCGCCTGACGCTGCGGGCCCCAACCCTGACAGATGTAGGCCGGCTTGACGCTACCTATCTCGCGCGCCAGTTTGATAATCCGATCGGCGGGGATGCCGGTAATATGCGATGCCCACTGCGGCGTTTTGGCGATACCGTCCTCGCCCTGGCCCAAAATATAAGCCTTATAATGGCCATTGGGGGGCGCGTCAGCCGGAAGGGTCTTTTCATCGTAGCCGATGCAATAGTTGTCGAGAAAAGGCTGGTCAACGAGATTTTCGTTAATCAATACCCAGGCAATTCCCGCCACCAGCGCGGCATCGGTGCCGGGGCGAATCGGTATCCACTCGTCTTCACGTCCGGCAGCGGTATCGGTATAGCGCGGATCTATCACGATCATGCGCGCATTTGAGCGTTCACGCGCTTGCTCCAGAAACCAGGTAATGCCGCCGCCGCTCATGCGTGTTTCAGCCGGATTATTGCCGAACATGACCACCAGTTTACTGTTTTCGATATCAGACGTGCTGTTGCCGTCGTTGGAGCCATAGGTGTAGGGCATGGCGCAAGAAATTTGCGCGGTACTGTATGAGCCGTATTGATTCAACGAACCGCCGTAGCAGTTCATCAAGCGCTTCACCGGCGAGGCGGCAGGCGACGAGCGGGTTATGTTGCCGCCTACGATGCCGGATGAATAGTGGATATAGACGGCTTCATTGCCGTAGGTCTCTACGGTCTTTTTCAGGCTGGCGCTAATGGTGTCCAGAGCTTCCTGCCAGCTAATGCGTTCAAATTTGCCTTCGCCGCGGCGGCCAACGCGTTTCATGGGATAGTTAAGGCGATCCGGATGGTTAATGCGCCGACGGATTGAACGGCCCCGCAGACAGGCGCGAACCTGATGATTGCCGTAGACATCGTCGCCAGTGTTATCAGTTTCAACCCACCAGACTTCATTATCTTTTACATGCAGACGCAGGGCGCAGCGACTGCCGCAGTTGACCGAACAGGCGCCCCAGACGATTTTATCTTCTTCGTTGCGCATGGCCTGCTGCACCGCCGCGGCCGCGGTACGCATCCCAAACGGTAAAGATACGCCTCCGGCAGCCAGCGCCAGTGTGCCAAGCGCCGCTGATTTCACTAACGTCCTGCGGCTAACGCCTGTTTGTTGCTTTTCTCCGGGCATCACTCACTCCATTGTCGTTATTGTTTCGCTATATATTGATAACTATAACGAAATTATTAACATGCTAATGATGTAATGAGTTTACCCCTTTGGGAGTAAGTATTATTAATCCATGTCAAAGAGCGTTACCCTCCGGACCCGGAGGGCAGGAGGAAGTTATTGCGGTTCGGCGGATGAACCGTCCTGAGCGGGAGAGGTATTGGCTGGCGCATTGCCGCTGCTGGTGCGGGTATAAAGAATTTTATGCGTGTCGTTCGCGCAATGGCCCACCACCTGTGAGTCCGGCTGATCGGCCTGGTCGTTAGGAACGATAGTGAGCGTAAAATTATCCGCCGGCACGCCGTTATTGATGATACGTTGTTCAATATCGCTTTTTACTCTCTCGCACGATCCCGGTGCCGCCATCACCAGCGAGGGGGCGCTAACTAACGCCAGAGCGGCTATTGCAGTTGCGATTTTCATCATGAACTCCTGTGATTAATGACGATGTTCTAAGCTTAGCATTTTTCGTGTAAATAACTGTATTTGCTAATATGATGATAAATATCTTTTCATCCTGGTGACACGCGTGAAGAAACCCCTTTTACTGACGTTATTGTGCATGATACTGGCAGGTTGTGATAATCCGAAATCCCCTGAGGCTTTTACGCCGGAAATGGCCAGTTTTTCGAACGAATTTGATTTTGATCCATTACGTGGTCCGGTAAAGGATTTCAGCCAGACATTGATGAGTGAGAATGGTGAAGTGGCGAAGCAGGTCACCGGTACGCTTTCACAGGAAGGCTGTTTTGATACGCTTGAGTTACACGATCTGGAGAATAACACGGGGCTGGCGCTCGTGCTGGATGCCAATTATTACCGGGATGCTCAGACGCTGGAAAAAAAGGTGCAGTTACAGGGGAAGTGTCAGCTGGCGGCGTTGCCTTCGGCGGGCGTGACCTGGGAGACGGACGACAACGGTTTTGTGGTATCGGCGACGGGCAAAGAGATGAAAGTCGAGTACCGCTATGATAGCGAAGGCTATCCGCTAGGTAAGACAACGATAAACTCGCAGAATACGCTCTCTGTGACGGCACAACCCTCCGCGGACCCCCGTAAAAAACTGGATTACACGGCAGTCAGCCGGGTGGATGATCGACAGGTCGGCAACGTCACACAGAGCTGCGAATATGATGCGTACGCGAACCCTGTTGACTGCCGGCTTGTTATCGTCGATGAGAGCGTTAAGCCGGCAGTGTCCCACCATTACACCATTAAAAATCGTATCGATTACTACTAAACCGGGCGCGGTGCGATTCTCCGTGACTACCGCGCCGCGTTTACTGCGCGGTGGGTTTCAGGAGCGTAGAACCGGACGTTTTATGTTCATCCAGATACTGCTGCTGGAAGATACACATGCGGATGGTGTTACGGTATTCGCCGTTAATGAAGAACTCATGAATCAGCTCGCCTTCTACTCTAAACCCGAGTTTACGGTAGATGTGAATCGCTTTTTCATTCTCTTTATCGACGATCAAATACAATTTATAGAGATTGAGTACGGTAAATCCGTAATCCATCGCCAGTTTGGCCGCGCGTGACGCCAGGCCTTTTCCCTGGTACTCCGGCGAGATAATAATCTGAAATTCCGCCCGCCGATGCACATGGTTAATTTCCACCAGTTCTACCAGCCCGGCGTTTTCACCGTCACATTCGACGACAAAGCGCCGTTCGCTTTGGTCGTGGATGTGTTTGTCGTAGAGATCCGACAGTTCGACAAAAGCCTCATATGGCTCTTCAAACCAGTAACGCATAACGCTGGCATTATTATCAAGCTGGTGGACAAATCGTAAATCTTCACGCTCAAGCGGGCGCAGTCTGACCTTGTAGTCACTTGTCATACTGTATCCTTACACTTCCTTTTAGTTATCCTGCATCAGGGCGTAATAACGCGACCTGTACGACGATCCAGACACCGCAGCGTATTGGGTTCCCAATAGGCGTTGATGTTGGCGCTTTGCTCGCATTTATCGCGGTTATCAAAGGCGGCATCGGCTTTGTCCCACTCTTTTTCTGCGCGGGTATTCACTTTCTGACGCAGACTGCGAGTGTCGTTCCATTGTTCTTTTTCCATCGCCGCTTCCTGACGACTTTGTGCGCTATCTCCCGATTCAATCACCAGTTTACTGGTTTCAGCGAATGCGGAAGTAGTATATACAACGGCCGCCAACGTAAGCATTGCCGTCAGGCACAGGCGTTTGCTCAGCGTATTGTTCATCACAACATCCTTTCATTAGAGGGGAAAAAGCGGTAAACCACCTGTAAATTCTACACCAATCCTTATGCCTGGCATATACACAAGAATGGCCGGATAACCGTAACGATATTCTGTTGTATTATCACTTATCATTTCGTAACCAAATGAATCTCATGCTAAAGACGACTCTGCTTTTCTTTGTCACCGCCCTCTGTGAAATCATTGGATGTTTTCTTCCCTGGCTATGGCTTAAGCGCGGCGCCAGCGTGTGGTGGCTTCTGCCCGCCGCCGCGTCACTTGCGTTATTCGTCTGGCTTTTGACCTTGCATCCGGCGGCGAGTGGGCGGGTTTATGCGGCTTACGGTGGGGTATATGTCTGTACTGCGCTCCTGTGGTTACGTGTTGTCGATGGCGTCCGGCTCACGGTTTATGACTGGTGCGGCGCGCTGATCGCGCTGTGTGGAATGCTGATTATCGTCGTCGGATGGGGACGTACGTAACATTGCCGCGCGACCAGAACATTTTGTGATCTGGCAGCGCTTTTTACATTAATATACTTGTATGGTAGTAGCTCAGTTGGGTAAATTTCCTGCATCCCATAATGCGATGTAAGGAATAAACATGAAGATTGTAGGGGCTGAAGTTTTTGTTACGTGTCCAGGGCGTAACTTCGTCACCTTAAAGATAACCACGGAAGACGGGATCACCGGTCTGGGGGATGCCACCCTGAACGGACGCGAGCTCCCGGTGGCCTCGTACCTTACCGATCACCTGTGCCCACAGCTCATCGGGCGGGATGCTCGCCGCATCGAAGATATCTGGCAGTTCTTCTACAAAGGCGCGTACTGGCGCCGTGGCCCTGTCACCATGTCCGCCATTTCCGCGGTTGATATGGCGCTATGGGATATTAAAGCCAAAGCCGCCAATATGCCGTTGTATCAGTTACTCGGCGGCGCTTCTCGTGAAGGCGTCATGGTGTATTGCCATACCACAGGCCACACCATCGACGATGTGCTGGAAGACTACGCGCGTCATAAAGAGCAAGGGTTCAAAGCAATCCGCGTGCAGTGCGGCGTTCCGGGGATGAAAACCACCTACGGCATGGCGAAAGGCAAGGGGCTGGCCTATGAGCCCGCGACAAAAGGCCAGTGGCCGGAAGAACAATTGTGGTCAACGGAAAAGTATCTCGATTTTACGCCAAAGCTGTTTGACGCCGTGCGTAATACGTTTGGTTTTAATGAACATCTTCTGCACGATATGCATCACCGGCTGACACCTATTGAGGCTGCCCGCTTTGGCAAATGTATTGAAGACTATCGTTTGTTCTGGATGGAAGATCCGACGCCGGCTGAAAATCAGGCGTGCTTCCGCCTCATCCGCCAGCATACGGTCACGCCGATTGCGGTAGGCGAAGTCTTTAACAGTATCTGGGATTGCAAACAGCTCATTGAAGAGCAATTGATTGACTATATCCGCACCACGATTACCCATGCCGGTGGTATTACCGGGATGCGCCGCATTGCCGATTTTGCCTCGCTCTACCAGGTGCGTACCGGTTCGCATGGGCCGTCCGATCTGTCGCCGGTTTGTATGGCCGCGGCATTACATTTCGACCTGTGGGTGCCTAACTTTGGCGTGCAGGAGTATATGGGCTACTCCGAACAGATGCTGGAGGTTTTCCCGCATAACTGGACGTTCGAGGGCGGCTATATGCATCCGGGCGACAAGCCAGGACTGGGCATTGAGTTCGATGAAAAACTGGCGGCGAAATATCCGTACGATCCAGCCTATTTGCCGGTGGCCCGCCTGGAAGACGGCACACTGTGGAACTGGTAAGGAGCGAAGAATGAAAAGCATCGTAATCGAAAAACCGAATACATTAACTATCGAAACGCGCGCGCTTCCGCAGCCTGCGCCGGGTGAAGTTCGTATTAAAGTGAAACTGGCGGGTATCTGCGGTTCCGACAGTCATATTTATCGGGGACATAATCCCTTTGCAAAATATCCCCGTGTCATAGGCCATGAATTTTTCGGTGTCATCGACGCGGTAGGCGACAACGTCAATCGTGACCGGATAGGAGAACGCGTATCCGTCGATCCGGTGATCAGTTGCGGGCATTGTTACCCTTGTTCAGTCGGTAAACCCAATGTGTGTACCTCGCTGGTGGTGCTGGGCGTGCATCGTGACGGCGGTTTCAGCGAGTATGCGGTGGCGCCGGCCCGTAATGCTCATCGCATACCGGACAACATCGCAGATCATCATGCCGTCATGGTTGAGCCGTTTACCATTGCGGCAAATGTGACGGGGCAGGTGAATCCGACCGAGCAGGACGTGGCGCTTATCTATGGCGCAGGCCCGATGGGATTGACGACCGTACAGGCGCTGAAGGGGGTTTATCAGGTTAAAACGGTCATCGTCGTTGATCGCATTGAAGAGCGTTTAGCGATGGCGAAGCAGAGCGGCGCTGACTGGACCCTCAATAATGGTCAACATTCACTGGCGGAATTTCTACAGCAGAAGGCGCTAAAACCGACCTTGATTGTCGATGCCGCCTGTCATCCCGCTATCCTGCAAGAGGCGATTACCCTTGCATCGCCTGCGGCACGCATTGTCCTGATGGGATTTTCCAGCGACCCGTGTGAGATTGTACAGCAGGGTATTACCGGAAAAGAGCTGGCTATTTATTCATCGCGTCTTAATGCCAATAAATTCCCGGTCGTGATTGACTGGCTGAATAAAGGGCTTATTGATCCGGATAAGCTGATAACGCATACATTTGATTATCAACATGTTACTGATGCGATTGAGCTTTTCGAGAAAGACCAGCGTCAATGCTGCAAAGTCTTACTCACGTTTGCGAAATAATATAAATAATTGCGAGTAAGTAGTACGCATCTTACCTCTTAGAGATTGCCTATATGACACAAATAAAGCATGAACGATCGACTCAGGATTTAGTGCGCGCTGCCGTATCTGGCTGGTTAGGCACCGCGCTTGAATTTATGGATTTTCAGTTATATTCGCTAGGCGCGGCTCTGGTCTTCCATGAAATATTTTTCCCGGAACAGTCTGCCGCGATGGCGCTTATTCTGGCAATGGGCACCTATGGTGCAGGTTATATAGCCAGAATTATCGGCGCCTTTGTTTTTGGCAAAATGGGCGACCGGGTCGGAAGAAAAAAAGTATTGTTTATTACCATCACCATGATGGGGATCTGTACCACGCTGATTGGCGTACTGCCGACGTATGCGCAAATCGGCATTTTTGCGCCAGTATTACTGGTGACATTGCGCATTATACAGGGGCTGGGTGCCGGGGCGGAAATTTCCGGGGCAGGTACTATGCTGGCCGAGTATGCGCCGAAAGGAAAGCGTGGCATCATTTCCTCGCTGGTCGCGATGGGCACCAACTGCGGTACATTAAGCGCAACGGCGATCTGGGCGGTGATGTTCTTTGCGCTTGACCGCGAACAACTGGTCGCCTGGGGATGGCGTATTCCTTTCCTGGCGAGCGTCGTTGTCATGATATTTGCGATCTGGCTGCGAATGAATCTGAAAGAAAGCCCGGTATTCGAAAAAGTAAGCGAAGGCGAAAAATCGCCAGCGTTAACGCCTGCGTCAGAAAATACATTGGGCGCGATGTTTACCAGCAAATCTTTCTGGCTGGCCACCGGTTTACGTTTTGGACAAGCTGGGAATTCGGGGCTTATTCAAACCTTCCTTGCCGGATATTTAGTTCAGACGTTATTATTTAACAAATCTATCCCAACCGATGCGTTAATGATAAGTTCCGTAATTGGTTTTATCACTATCCCACTCTTGGGGTGGTTGTCCGATAAATACGGTCGTCGGCTGCCGTATATAATATTGAATATCTCCGCGATTATTCTCGCCTGGCCGATGCTGTCTATTGTGGTAGATAAAACGTATAGCCCTGGCGTAATTATGGCGGCGCTCATTGTTATTCATAACTTTGCCGTGCTGGGATTATTTGCGCTGGAAAACATCACCATGGCGGAAATTTTCGGATCGCGTAATCGCTTCACCCGGATGGCGATTTCAAAAGAAGCAGGGGGGCTGGTGGCGGTTGGCTTTGGCCCCGTCCTCGCAGGGATCTTTTGTAACATGACCGATTCCTGGCTGCCCATCTTAATTATGCTGGTGCTCTACTCGTGTATTGGTCTGATTTCTGCGCTGTTGATGCCGGAGGTCAGAGATCGCGACCTGAGTTTGCCTGAGGATGCGGCGGAAGCGACAGCGGCAGAGAAGTTACGCCACTCCGTAACCCAGACGAGTTAAATCGTGTCGACGGTATGGCCGGAACGCTAATGCGGTTTCGGCCATGCTGTCAGGTCACTTTTATGTCATTAGCGTAAATCCAAATGTACCAGGGCAGGCGTTACTCTGCGACTGTTCCGCTTTCAGAATATAGAGGTTATAAAATGCAAAACAGGCTTTTATCAGCAAAGGCGACGCTTCCTGATTACGATCGCGCGGCGCTGGCGGCGCGGATGGTCCATCTCGGTTTTGGCGCGTTTCATCGCGCGCATCAGGGGGTTTATACAGATATTCTGGCTGCGGAGCAGCATAGCGACTGGGGTTATTATGAGGTTAACCTTATTGGCGGCGAACAGCAGATTGCCGATCTAAAGCAGCAGGATAACCTCTATACCGTGGCGGAGATGTCGGCGGAAGCCTGGACGGCGCGAGTGGTGGGCGTCGTCAAAGCGGCGTTGCATGTCCAGGTTGATGGTCTGGAACGTGTGCTGGCGGCGATGTGCGAACCGCAAATAGCGATTGTGTCTCTGACCATTACCGAGAAAGGGTATTGTCATTCGCCAGCCACGGGCCAACTTCTGCTGGAACATCCCATGATTGCCGCCGACCTGCAAAATCCGCATCAACCGCTAACGGCACCGGGTATTATTGTTGAAGCATTAGCGCGTCGTAAAGCCGCAGGCTTACCGGCATTTACCGTGATGTCCTGCGATAACATGCCGGAAAATGGGCATGTGACGCGTCAGGTTGTGACGGCTTATGCCCGGAAGGTGGATGCGGAACTGGCGATATGGATCGAGCAAAACGTGACATTTCCGTCAACGATGGTTGACCGGATTGTCCCTGCGGTCACGCCGGAGACGCTGGATAAAATCGAACAACTGACCGGCGTGCGCGATCCGGCGGGCGTCGCCTGTGAGCCGTTTCGTCAGTGGGTGATAGAAGATACGTTTGTGGCGGGTCGTCCGCAGTGGGAAAACGCGGGCGCGACGTTGGTCGCCGACGTGATTCCGTTTGAAGAGATGAAACTGCGAATGCTTAACGGCAGTCATTCTTTCCTGGCTTATCTGGGGTATCTTGCCGGCTATCAGCATATTAATGACTGCATGGCTGACGACAACTATCGTCTGACCGCGCAGGCGTTAATGTTACGCGAGCAGGCGCCCACGCTGAAAGTCCAGGGGGTAGATTTACAGCGTTATGCCGATCAGTTGATTGCGCGTTACTGTAATCCGGCGCTGCGTCATCGTACCTGGCAGATTGCGATGGATGGTAGCCAGAAACTTCCGCAGCGTATGCTGGACTCCGTTCGCTGGCATCTTGCTAATCATAGCGATTTTGATTTGCTGGCGCTGGGCGTGGCGGGGTGGATGCGTTACGTTGGCGGCGTGGATGAACAGGGCAAGGCGATCGACATTAGCGATCCGCTATTGCCGGTTATTCAGCGCGCCGTGGCAAACAGTGAAGAAGGCGCCAGTCGTGTTAAGGCGCTGCTGGGAATGGCTGAAATTTTCGGCAACGATTTGCCGCAGGCGGCGCGGTTTACGCAAAAAGTGCAAGAAGCCTATGACAGTTTACTGAGATATGGCGCGAAAGCGAGCGTGGCGAAATATGCCGAGCGGTTGAAATAGCGCAACAGAGACCCGGTAGCATTATGCTACCGGGAAGGCCGGGGCGGTTCTTAGCGGCCAGTGGTATCAGTTCATACCAAGACGAATCAGTTCGACCGGCGCGAATTTACCTTCACAACCTTCGACAATCACCGTTTTGCCGCGGCGAATTTGACCTGCATCCAGACCTTCGCTCTCAATGGCTTTGATAATCCCGGTATGGCCCGTGCCGCTGATCATGACCCGGCTACCGGTAGTGATTGCGTTACGGTTACGATCGTATGTCATCATGGTGTTTTCTCCTTTCAAACTTACTGCCAAAGCCCGCAGGTTTCCCCGCATGACGGGCGACATATAAATACGCTTATCGTTACGGATTTTTTTTGTTTTTGATCAAGCTCACGGCTTTTTAGGCGGGAATGTGCAGGGTGAGAAAGCGGAGAAGGCGTCTCACCCCGACGTTAAAGGGAGTTACTCTTCGCTAAACCAGCCGCTGTTTTCCTGACGGATAAGCTGGACGGATTCGCTAATTTCCTGCAAATGCTGGGTCATTGCGCTCTCAACCGCATTGCCGTCACGATTTTCCAGCGCGGAGAAAATATCATGGTGCTGGCGCAACAACATCTCTGGCGGAGAAACATGATCCAGACTCATATAGCGAACCCGGTCGATTGTCGCTTTGATATTTTCAATGGTATCCCACGCTAACTGGCAATCGGCGATCTGCGCCAGCTTTTGGTGGAAATCGTCATCAAGCTGGAAAAAATCATCAATCTGTTTGCGCTCGATAGCAATATGTTGCAGGTGCAGATTTTGCGCCAGTTGATAGCACTGGTTGTCGGTGATCATCGCCGCCGCACGGCGGACCACCGCGCATTCGATCGCCTGCCGAACAAAGCAGCCATTCTGTACCTGAGAAAGCGAAATCTTATTTACATAACTACCGCGCTGAGGGCGGATTTGAATCAACCCATTTTCCGCCAGCTTTATAAAAGCCTCGCGCACCGGTTGACGCGAAACGTTAAAACGGGTTGAGACCTCTTTTTCTGATAGCGGCGTGCCAGGCGGGATCAGACAATGCACGATATCACGCCGAAGAATACGGTAAATTTGCTGGTTGACTGGCTGTGTAGGGTTAAGCTGCGTTTCGACGGTCATTCATTCTTACTTTTTAGGCGGTTGACCCGGATACTCTACCACTTTTCCGTGGTGGTCTATACCTTTCATGTTTCTGGTTGCAGATACGTTTGCCAGGGATTACCCGGCCCGCAGACCGGGTATAACCCCTTAGCTACGGTGGACGCTGAGCCCTGCGAAGGATTGGGTAACAGGCATCATTTCAACGGTATTAATATTCACATGCGCGGGGAGCGTGGCCACCCACCATACCGCTTCGGTAATGTCTTCTGGTGTGAGCGCGGTGGTATTTTCGTAAGTTTTACCCGCTTTCTCATCGTCGCCTTTGAAACGGACGCTGGAAAACTCGGTACCGCCAACCAGACCCGGTTCAATGTCGGTCACGCGAACCGCCGTGCCGTGTAAATCCGTGCGCAAATTCAGGCTAAACTGGCGCACAAAGGCTTTCGTCGCGCCATAGACATTGCCACCAGCATAAGGCCAACTGCCGGCGGTCGAACCGATGTTAATGATATGACCGCGATTACGTTCGACCATTCCTGGCAGCACGGCGCGGGTCATATAAATTAAGCCTTTATTATTAGTATCGATCATAGTTTCCCAGTCTTCTACGCTGGCCTTATGCGCCGGTTCAAGACCCAGCGCCAGACCGGCGTTATTGACCAGCACATCAATATCGCGCCACTGCGCAGGCAGAGAGGCCATCATCTCTTCGATGGCCGCGCGGTTGCGCACGTCCAGTTGGGCGGTCAATACGTTCTCGCCAAGCTCATCTTTTAACGCTTGCAGGCGTTCATGACGACGTCCCGTGGCAATGACTTTATGTCCATTCTCAACAAAACGGCGTGCAATACACTCGCCAAACCCTGCGGTTGCTCCAGTTACTAAAACGATCATCACACAGTTCCTCAACGCTTTTTGTGTTGTATTACCATAGCACGCGGCGTTTATGAAAGGGTAATCCTGGTTAACACGGTTGCGGTCAGCATAGGGGGAAGCTTACTCTTATGATCAACCTATTTTCAGGAGTGAAAAATGTCGACGAATCCTTTGTTAGACCAGAGTATGTTGCCCTATCAGGCACCGCGTTTTGATCGGATCAAAGATTGCCATTATCGTCCTGCTTTTGATGAGGGCGTGCGGCAAAAACGCGTGGAAATCGAGGCCATCGTCAATCATCCGGCGGCCCCTGACTTTACGAATACGCTTCTGGCGCTGGAGCAAAGCGGGGCGCTTCTGTCACGCGTCACCAGCGTTTTTTTTGCAATGACGGCCGCGCACACTAACGATGAACTCCAGCGGTTGGATGAGGCCTTTTCTGCCGAGCTGGCGGCGCTCTCCAACGATATTTATCTGAATAGCGCGTTATTCGCTCGCGTGGATGCCGTCTGGCAACAGCGTCACTCACTGGGGCTGGATGATGAGTCGCTACGGTTGGTCGATGTTATCCATCAGCGTTTTGTGTTGGCAGGCGCGCAGCTGGCCGAAGAGGATAAAGCGCGACTGAAGGTATTGAATACTGAATCCGCGACCTTAATGAGTCAGTTTAATCAGCGTCTGCTGGCGGCAAGTAAAGCGGGCGGGCTGGCGGTCGATGACGCGCATTGCCTGGCAGGATTAAGCCCGGAAGAAATGACCGTCGCTGCTGAAGCGGCGCGTGAAAAAGGCCTGGAGGAGCGCTGGTTCATTCCGCTCCTTAATACGACGCAACAGCCTGCGCTTGCTACGCTGCGCGATCGCCAGACCCGCGAAAATTTATTCGCAGCGTCATGGACTCGGGCGGAAAAAGGAGATGCCCACGATACCCGCGCTATCGTTCAGCGTCTGGTAGAGATTCGTCGCTGTCAGGCAAAACTGCTGGGTTTCCCCAATTATGCCGCATGGAAAATGGCCGATCAGATGGCGAAAACGCCGCAAGCCGCACTGAGCTTTATGCGTGGCATTGTGCCGCCAGCGCGTCAGCGGGTACTCAATGAACAGGCGGAAATTCAGAACGTCATTGATGGTGAGCAGGGCGGCTACACCGTTCAGGCCTGGGACTGGATGTTCTATGCCGAACAGGTACGACGGGAAAAATATGCGTTAGATGAAGCGCAACTGAAACCCTATTTTGCCTTAAATACGGTGTTGCAAGAGGGGGTTTTCTGGACCGCCAACCAGCTATTCGGCATCACCTTCGTCGAGCGTTTTGACATTCCGGTGTACCACCCTGATGTTCGGGTGTGGGAGATTTTCGACTCCGATGGTGTCGGCATGGCGTTATTTTATGGCGACTTCTTCGCGCGGGACTCGAAAAGCGGTGGCGCGTGGATGGGGAATTTTGTCGAGCAATCCACACTCAACGAAACCCGGCCCGTTATATACAACGTATGTAACTATCAGAAACCGGTTGATGGGCAGCCTGCATTACTGCTTTGGGACGACGTTATTACGCTCTTCCATGAGTTTGGTCATACGTTACATGGTTTGTTTGCCGTCCAACGCTATGCCACGCTTTCAGGTACCAATACGCCCCGCGACTTTGTTGAGTTTCCCTCCCAGATTAATGAGCATTGGGCGAGCCATCCGCGTGTGTTCGAACGCTACGCGCGTCATGTCGACAGCGGTGAAAAAATGCCTGCTGATTTACAGGAAAGAATGCGCAAGGCGAGTTTATTTAATAAAGGTTACGATATGATTGAATTGCTCGGCGCCGCATTGCTGGATATGCGCTGGCATATGCTGGAGGAGAGCGTAGCAGAGCAGTCTGTCGCTGAGTTCGAGCAGCAGACGCTGGCCGCCGAGCATCTTGATTTACCGGCAGTGCCGCCCCGCTATCGCAGCAGTTATTTTGCCCATATCTTCGGCGGCGGCTACGCAGCGGGATACTACGCCTACCTGTGGACGCAAATGTTAGCGGATGACGGTTATCAATGGTTTGTAGAGCAGGGCGGCCTGACGCGTGAAAACGGGCAGCGTTTTCGTGATGCTATCCTTTCCCGGGGGAATAGTACTGATTTAGAAACGCTTTATTCAGCCTGGCGTGGACATGAACCGCATATTGACCCCATGTTGCAATATCGAGGGCTCGATCGCTAAGCTGATACGGTTGTTCGGCACTGTCGAACAACCGCCTGAAAATGAATCCTGCACTTCTGATGACAGCCAGTTAAATTTATGGGGTTAAATTGTCTGAATATAAAGAGGGCATGCATTCGGATTTTTCTACTTATTTTCCTGTGGTGGCTTGATTGCCAAAGATTTATTACCGCTTCGCTATTAACGTTTTCAAAAAATATATTTTCCGCCATGCGTCTGTATTATGTAAATAATGCAGAAATGAATTTGACACTGCGCACAGGGCGACTAGATTTAGAACTGTATCACATGATATGAGAAGACATATCATATTTAAAACGCAACATCATCATGAGGATTATATTATGGCAGAACATCGCGGCGGTTCCGGTAATTTTGCAGAAGATAAAGAGAAAGCCTCAGAAGCAGGTCGTAAAGGCGGCCAGCATAGCGGTGGGAACTTTAAAAACGACCCACAGCGTGCATCTGAAGCGGGTAAAAAAGGTGGCCAGAACAGCCACAGTGGCGGACGGAAATCCGGCAATTAATTTTACTCCTGATATTTCGTAAATATATTCTGAAATATTGCGCATACGATGCGGGCCATAGGCTCGCATTTTTTTATTCTGACCGAGAGTTATTCTGACCGGTCAGATGAAATTATTGTTTATGCTTTCTTCGTTAACAGAAAAAGCAATTCAGCGAGGGCGAAGCGTACGCATTTTTCCAATACTTCCTGACAATCTCCGTTGAAATGTTGTCGGCTTGTAAAAGTTGTATTGTTAATATTCCAGGCAAACCAAACGGTGCCCGCCGGCGTGCCATCTTCGCCGCCTTCCGGACCGCCATAGCCGCTGATCGCTATGCTGATATTGACCTCAGCCTGATCCTTAGCGCCCTTTGCCATTTCAGTAACGACCGCTTCGCTGACGGCGGTATGTTCGGCAAGACTGTGGCGTTGTACGCGTAAGATTTTTGCTTTGGCTTCATCAGTAAAGGTGACATAACCCACACCGTAAAATGAGGGCGTATCTTCTGCTGCGCACAATGCTGAAGCCAGTTTCCCGCCAGTGCAGGATTCTGCAGTGGTCAGACGGAGTTTCTGGTTAACCAGTAAATCACCAAGTTTTTTTGTCAGGCTATCGACGGATTCGGCTTCATCAAGGGTGACAATATCGTGCTGTTCTAATCTCATCGTTTATTTTTCCGTTACCAGAGACAAAAGAAATCTGTTCGTTCTTCTCAAGTATGGCATATTTATTTTATGACATTGTCAGTGAATGATTATTTTATCCACTTACCAACAAACCCGCTGTTGCATATCTTGCTTACTTTTCTGCGGCGATGACTGTCATTGATTATGCGTAAGGCCATTATCCTCAAAAAATAAAGCCGATTATTCTGAATTGCTATCCAGACGTTGAAGCATATGACTTCAGCTATGTGGCAAGTTAACTATTACGCCGTTACGCTTTCGCGCTCACCGGCGCTGATGTCGGTTGCATATTAATCCGGATGGGTTGATTTTATTGCTTAATATTCTGCGGGTAAATTCATGTTTGTAAAAACTAAAAATAGCGGCCAGACTTAATACGTCAAATAGACGTTATTAAGGAGAGAGCATGAAACTACAGGTGGCTGCATTTTTAAGTTTTCTGATAATGCCTTACGCGCTAGCGGAAGATCAGGGGGGATTAAAAAAAGACGTGGCACCGCCGCCGCCTCATGCTATTGAGGATGGTTATCGCGGTACGGATGATGCAGAAAAAATGACCATCGAACAGGCAAAAACCCTGCATGATGGCGCGACCGTTTCGCTGCGCGGCAACCTTATTGATCATAAAGGCGACGATCGCTATGTATTTCGTGATAAATCCGGCGAGATTAACGTGATAATTCCTTCCGCCGTATTTGATGGGCGGGAAGTTCAGCCGGATCAAATGATCAACATTAACGGTAGTCTGGACAAGAAAGCGAAGGAACCGCTTGTTCGCGTGAACCGACTGCAAAAATAACGCGCGCTTACCGACAATCTCCAGGTCAGCCATACGGGGTACGCGGCTGGCCTGATACCATGGGTCTTGTAAAAGCGCCCTGGGGACAAAAGGTCCCATAATGTCTTATTCAGGTCTGGTTGCGTATCGTTTAAGCTTCATTGATATTGACGGTGCTACAGTCGTTAGCGATCCGTTATCCTCGCAAGAATTTGCCCGGTAGCGTATAAGCAAAACACAAATCTATCCATGCAAGCATTTACCGCTGGTGAACCGGCGGTTTTTTTTTGCCTGCCATCCAGACAAAAGCGGCCCCTTGCGCAACGATGCAGCAAGGGGCCGGCTCTGCGAGGGATTATCTCCGTTCATTAATCATCCCATTTGTGACTGAACCAGGCGGCCAGAAATCCGGAAAATAAAATAATTCCTAATACAACGATAAAAAGGTTAATACTGCCTAACATCTCGTTTCTCCTTATTTTAGCGTGCATCCTCTTTTTTAAAAAACCTCGTACAGACTATAGTACTAATTTATACTTAAGCAAAGTCTGAATTGCGTATTTATTTTACTGGAAGGGTAAAGCATTAGAATATTTTCGTCAGCGCCCAGGAATATTCCTGAATTACCGCAGTTACAGCAGATAATTAGCCTGCAATATATAGGGTTAACCCAGTGCGCCAGAAACTGCGCACATCACTGGCTGCAGATAATTAACAGGTGATAGCCTGTTGCGTAGGGGTAATCCGCATTCCTTTTAACATCAGTGCCCAGGCGAACACAATGGTGATTATCAGGACAACGAAAAGCGACCAGGCGGGAAGCGTCGTCAGGATGACGCCGCTGGCCAGCGGGTTTACCGCCGCACCCAGCCAGCCCAGCGATTGCGCTGAAAAATAGCTGGCTTTCATCCCGGCAGGCGCAATGTTGTCAATTAACATATATTCGCCGGGGGCATAAATAATTTCGCCAATCGTGAATACTGCCGCTGAAAGCCCCCAAAAAAACAGATTGTCGCCTGAAAAAATAAATCCGATGAGCCCGGCGATAAAAAAGACGGTGCCGGTCGTCATCATTGGTCGAATATTGACGGCGGTAAGTCGACGGCCCACGGCGTATTGCAAACTGACCACAATAACCGCATTAACCGGCAGGACGACGGCTACCACTTTTTCCGCGAAGCCGCTATCGGCAACGACCATAACGTACTGTGAAATACAGGACGCAAAGGCACCCCCCACAAAGGAGGCCAGAAATGCCGAAAGCGTAAACCACAATAGTGCTTTGTCGCGCAGCAGAACGGAGGGAGACCAGATAGCGGCATTTTTCCCCTCGCTGGCGGCAACCGATCGTGTCACCCATACCTGAATGAAGACCAGCGGAAATGCGGAACAGATAGCGGCAAGCCAGAAGGGTAAATTGATGCTTTGCATCACCAGCAGCGTGCCGAGCGGCGGGCCAACCGTCCAGCCGATATTGAGTACGGTATAATTGAGCGAAAAAATCCGTGTTTTTGTTGTCGCGGTGAGGTTATCGGCGAACCAGGCCTTCAGGACGGTAGAAAAAACCGAATAGGCGCAGTTAATAAGCGCAAAAAGCAGGACAACCAGTACGACATTATGCACCATTGGGATGGCGATAAATCCGCAGGCGAAGGCGATAATCGCGAGTAACATGTAGCGCTTTTTATCAAACTTGTCCGCCAGAATCCCAAAGCCAAGACTAAAGATGACGCCGATCGTTAACGCGCTGGTCAGCGCGTAGCCAATCAGATCCACGCCTAAACCGTACTGACGGTTAAGATAGATGGTCATAAAGGGGAGCGTGGCACCGCGTCCAATTGTCAATAACAGCGATGAGGCGAGTAGAGCCAACGTCGAACGTCTCAATCCTGGATTCATTTTTCCTGCCTGAAATGGAGGTTACGTATCGGGACGTTTTAATCTACCGTGCCCGCAAAAGCATGATGTCTGTACGCTATAGCGTAGTCTTAACATACCATAACGCAGGATTTTGCCCATCGTGTGTTGTTCAATGCCATGCTCACGGTAAAAAGAAAAGTCCTGTTATGGCGCACTGATTTCCGATAACTTACCTTTTTACAAAATTTTAATAATGACAGGGGCCGATGATGTCGCGTAAAGACGGTTTTTTGGCGTTACTGGTGGTTGTCGTATGGGGGCTCAATTTTGTTGTCATCAAAGTAGGCCTGCACCATATGCCGCCATTATTGCTGGCAGGATTACGATTTTTACTGGTGGCGTTTCCGGCAATTTTCTTTGTCGCCCGGCCTAAAGTCCCGCTTACGCTGTTGCTGGGCTATGGCCTGACGATAAGCTTTGGGCAGTTCGCCTTTCTCTTTTGCGCGATAAAGTTTGGTATGCCCGCAGGACTGGCGTCGTTGGTATTACAGGCGCAGGCCTTTTTTACCATGGCATTGGGGGCGTTTGTTTTTAGCGAGCGGTTACAACGTAAGCAGTTAGCGGGGATCGCCCTGGCGATTATAGGTGTATTGGTATTGATTGAAGCCAGTCTCAACGGACAGCATATAGCGATGTCGGGATTTATGCTGACTCTGGCGGCGGCATTTAGCTGGGCCTGCGGCAATATCTTTAATAAAAAAATTATGCAACATAGTCCGCGCCCGGCGGTGATGTCGCTGGTGGTCTGGAGCGCGCTGATCCCGATCCTGCCGTTCCTGCTGTCATCGCTGCTACTGGAGGGGGCGGATCACATTACGCAAAGCCTTATTACCATCGATATGACGACGATATTGTCGCTGCTTTATCTGGCTTTTGTCGCCACTATACTTGGCTACGGCATCTGGGGCGCGTTACTGGGGCGCTATGAGACCTGGCGCGTGGCGCCGTTATCATTGCTGGTGCCGGTAGTCGGGCTGGCGAGCGCCGCGGTGTTACTCGGGGAAACGTTGACCGGGATGCAGCTTGCGGGCGCAGTACTGATTATGGCTGGACTCTATATCAATGTGTTTGGATTTCGTGTGCGCCGTACTGCGCGCGTCAGGGGATGAGGCATTATGTTACTAAGAAGACAAACGCTAATTTCAGACCATGCCGCGGGGTAATAGCGGCGGACTTGTCATAGCCAGACGGTACTAAAAAAATGCCCCGCAAAACGGGGCAAAGAGGTTAAAGGTGTTGGTCGTTATAATAGGGCACGCCTAATTCATCTGACTTATCGCTGTTCACGCTCACGGGGTGAAGGTCATTTGGCGGATCGCCCACACAGGGCAGAAGCATCACATCGCGGCTATTTTGCGCCACAGGTAACAAAGTTTGTTCTGCAATGCCATATCCGGAGGCGATAAGTAATAGACCCGGCAGGGCGGGAAACAGCATTTTCATGGTGCTCTTCGCGTGGCGCATAAACAAACTAGTAGTTGCCATGGTTCAGCGGCAGCATATACCGTGATTCGCCATGCATATTGGTGATCCGGTATTTGTGTGGCGGCACATCAAAATAGTTTTTGAACGTCCGGGTCAATGTTTGCTGTGACTCAAAGCCATAGCGTTCCGCCAGATAGAGAATGGGCTCGTTGCTCTCTTTTAATTTTTGCGCGATTTCCGTCATTTTACGGCTGCGGATGTATTGACCTAATGAATGACCGGTCTCTTTTTTAAACATCCGTTGCAGGTGCCATTTGGAATATCCTGAACGCTCAGACACTTTTTCCAGTGAGAGCGGCGACTCCAGGTTATCCTCGATCCAGTCCAAAATGCTATGAATAGTAATAGCGTCAGTGTTGCGTCTGGACATCGTCATACCTCTTTTTTGTCTACGGCAGAATTTTCTTGAGCAAATACTCAAGCGTTGCCACTTCGTCCGCCGTTAAGTTTTTTGTTAATTCCTGATGCAGGTCTTGCCCTGGTCGTTGATGACATTGCTCACAAATTGCCGCGCCGTCCGGCGTTAGCTTCACCAGTACGCCGCGTTTGTCATTAGGATTTGGCAGTCTTTCGATCCAGCCTTTGCACAGCAGGCGGTCGAGCATCCGCGTCAATGCGCCGAGATCGACAGACAGCACTTTTTTAAGTTCAACCGGGGTAATACATCCCGCGCAGCGTATCGAGCACAGCACTTTAAACTGTGTTGCGGTGATATCCAGCGGAGATAAATAGTTATTTAACAGGCGATCTTTTTTTTGATTTACCATGTAGATCAAGCGACCCAGCGGAATGATTTCATTGAACAGATCACTGGTGCTTTTCAAAATGGTTGCCCCGGCAAGTAATTAATTTCGTCAGATACTATTGCCCAGGCAAGTATAAGTCAACTAAATGAATTGGCCGATGCCACGATTTGCTAAAAGGCGTCCGGGGTATTGTGCTGTGATAACTCGTAACTAATTGATAATTACAGGTTATAGGTTGTAGAGGATATTAACTTGCACACTGGCGAAATGGCGCGCCTGGGCAATTTCACTTTATACTTCCGGTTCATGAAACGCTGATGGGTAAGAGATAGTATTATGATGGATTTGTTTAAAGCGATTGGATTGGGGCTGGTCGTACTGCTCCCGTTAGCCAATCCGCTAACCACCGTGGCGCTGTTTCTTGGCCTTGCGGGCAATATGAATAGTGCGGAACGCAACCGGCAGTCCTATATGGCTTCGGTTTATGTCTTCGCTATTATGATGGTGGCGTACTATGCCGGGCAGTTAGTCATGAACACCTTCGGTATTTCGATTCCAGGGTTACGGATCGCCGGGGGGTTAATTGTGGCGTTTATCGGCTTCAGAATGCTTTTCCCGCAGCAGAAGGCGCATGAGTCGCCGGAAGCGAAAAGCAAATCGGAGGAGCTGGCAGACGAACCGACGGCCAATATTGCGTTTGTTCCACTGGCTATGCCAAGCACCGCAGGACCGGGGACCATCGCAATGATCATCAGTTCCGCTTCCACGGTGCGTCATGGCGGCGAGTTTCCCGACTGGGTCATTATGGTCGCGCCGCCGATTATTTTTCTTGCCGTGGCGGTGATCCTGTGGGGATGCTTACGCAGTTCTGGCGCTATTATGCGGCTGGTGGGTAAAGGGGGGATTGAAGCGATCTCCCGCTTAATGGGATTCCTGCTGGTGTGTATGGGCGTGCAATTTATTATCAACGGCGTGTTGGAAATTATTAAAACGTACCACTAAGGCGCATTTTCGTCTGCCGGAAACCTGTTCCCGGCAGACGAATGTCTTAATGCGGTTGTTCTTCCAGCGTCACTGGCCATTTGCGGAATATGAGCACAGCCCATACCAGCGCGGCACAGGCGGGTATGGCGCCAATATAGCCGATGGCCGACATTGACCAGTGCAAACTCACCTGATTGCCTACCAGCGCGCCAGCGCCAATACCAATATTAAAGATGCCTGAAAATAGCGCCATTGCGACATCGGTCGCGTCCGGGGCCAGCGCCAGTACTTTCACCTGCATACCGAGCCCTATCACCATAATCGCGATGCCCCAGAAAATGCTCAGTATGGCCAGATGCGCTTCGCTATCCGCCGCAGGCAGCAGCAGAAGCAAACAGACAACCAGCAGGGCAATAGCGATACTGACGAGCGACGAGGCATGGCGATTACCCAGTTTACCAAACACGAGGCTGCCGATGATCCCGGCACCGCCGAGGATCAGTAACAGGACGGTAGCAAAATTCGCACTGAGCCCGGCGACATTCTGAACGAACGGCTCAATATAGCTATAAGCTGTGTAATGCGCAGTCACCACAACGACGGTCAGTACATAGAGGCTCATCAGCGCCGGGCGCCGGAATAGCAAAGGTAAACTTTTTAGTGAGCCGGAATGCTCGCTCGGCAATTTCGGTAGAAGCTTAATCAGACATAGCAGCGTAATTAATGCGCCCATGCCGATGGCAAAAAAGGTGGTGCGCCAGCCAAAATACTGACCAACAACGCGGCCTATCGGCAGCCCAAGCACCATGGCCAACGCGGTGCCGGTCGCTATCAGACTTAATGCCTGCGCGCGTTTCCCGGCAGGGGCCAGGCGGATCGCCAGAGAGGCGGTTATCGACCAGAAAATAGCGTGGGCGAAAGCGATGCCAATACGGCTAATGACCAGTACGGTAAAGTTCCATGCCAGGAAGGAGAGCACGTGGCTGGCAATAAACAAAACAAACAGACAAATGAGTAGCTTACGGCGCTCCATTTGACTGGTAAGAAGCATAAAAGGCAGCGACATGACGGCAACTACCCAGGCGTAAATGGTTAGCATGATGCCGACCTGCGCGGTTTGCATATGAAAGCTTTCAGCAATGTCTGATAGCAAACCAACCGGCACAAATTCTGTGGTATTGAAAATAAAAGCGGCAATAGCAAGCGTAACTACCCGTAGCCACGCGACCTTGCGGGAAACTGGATTGATTGTCATAAAAATATTTCGGGTTAGTTGCGAGAAGGTGAGGCCGCGATCTTAAAACGTTTACTGGCGAAAAGACAATCATTTTGTGACCTGCTTCTCATTTACTTCGCAGGCCGTTTCGTCTTCAGTCGACGCTCGCCAGTTGGGCGTTAAGTAACTCGATAAAGGCCTCAAGTTGACGCGTCATCGCCCCGCGCCGCCACATTAGCCAGGTGCTAAGCCAGCGCCACTTCTCCGCCAACGGCCAGGCCTCCACCTGATGATGTCCTGGCATACTGTTGAGCATACTTGCTGGCATCAGCGCAATACCTGCGCCGGCAATTACGCACGCCAACATTCCATGATATGACTCCATTTCGTGAATCGTACCGGGGGTCGCGCCATCGGCATGAAACCAGCTTTCGAAATGCCGTCGGTAAGAACAGTTGGCGCGAAAAGCATAGATGTTATAACCATTCACCTCGCTGGCCCGCGAAACGACGGAATGGCCGTGTGGCGCGACGATCATCATCTCTTCCTGGTAAGCCGGTATACCTTCCAGCCCCGGATGCATTAGCGGGCCATCAATAAAGGCGGCGTTCAGCTTTCCTTCGAGCACGCCATCCAGCATGGCGCCGGAAGGACCGGTCGTTAACGCGAACTGAATTTTAGGGTAACGCTGGTTATAACCCGCCAGCAGCGCGGGGATACGTACGGCGGCAGTACTTTCTAACGCGCCGAGTGAAAACAGTCCTTGCGGTTCCTCTCCGGCAACCACCATACGGGCTTCATCAACCAGCGCCAGGATCTGCTGGCTGTAACGTAAAAAGTTATGCCCGGCTGGTGACAGCCTGAGTCGCTGGTTTTCGCGAATAAACAGAGAGACGCCCAGGTCGGCTTCAAGCTGACGGATACGCGTGGTCAGGTTGGACGGAACGCGGTGCACTTTTGCCGCCGCCTGCGTAATGCTGCCCGTCAGAGCGACAGCGTTAAACATTTCCAGTTGCGTCAGGTCCATGGTTTTCTCAATTCGTGAATAGTCTGGTTAATATTATTCATTTTTCAGAAAGGGTAAAGGGCGTCATGATGGTACAACTCCCCTGATAACGAGAGAAAGAACATGACCATGATGACTGCAACACAGGCGTTATCCGTTAATCCTGCGACCGGCCAGACGCTGGCGGCAATGCCCTGGGCTAACGCGCAAGAGATTGAACATGCGCTGAGTCTGGCGGCGAGCGGTTTCAAAAAGTGGAAAATGACATCGGTAGCGCAACGGGCGCAAACATTACGCGATATTGGTCAGGCGCTTCGCGCTCATGCAGAAGAGATGGCGCAATGTATTACGCGTGAAATGGGTAAGCCTATAAAGCAGGCGCGTGCGGAAGTGACGAAATCCGCTGCGTTATGCGACTGGTATGCGGAACATGGTCCGGCAATGCTGAATCCTGAGCCTACGCTGGTAGAAAATCAGCAGGCGGTGATTGAATACCGTCCGCTGGGCGTCATTCTGGCGATAATGCCGTGGAATTTTCCTTTATGGCAGGTGTTACGCGGGGCAGTGCCGATACTGTTGGCGGGGAATAGCTACTTGTTAAAACATGCGCCCAATGTCACGGGTTGCGCGCAGATGATAGCCCGAATCTTGACGGAAGCCGGTACTCCCGCTGGCGTCTATGGATGGGTGAACGCCAATAATGAGGGCGTGAGTCAGATGATTAACGATCCGCGAATCGCGGCGGTGACGGTGACCGGTAGCGTGCGCGCCGGCGCGGCGATTGGCGCTCAGGCTGGGGCGGCGCTGAAAAAGTGCGTACTGGAACTGGGTGGCTCGGATCCGTTTATTGTACTCAATGATGCCGATCTCGAACTGGCGGTAAAAGCCGCAGTTGCCGGACGCTATCAAAACACCGGACAAGTCTGCGCCGCCGCCAAACGTTTTATTGTCGAAGAGGGCATTGCGCAGGCGTTTACCGATCGTTTTGTGGCGGCTGCCGCAGCATTAAAGATGGGTGATCCTCTGGTTGAAGAGAATGACCTGGGGCCGATGGCGCGCTTTGATTTGCGTGATGAACTCCATCAACAGGTGCAGGCTTCCGTCGCCGAAGGCGCACGGCTACTGTTGGGCGGTGAGAAAATCGCCGGGGAGGGCAACTATTATGCCGCGACCGTTTTGGCGGATGTCACACCTGACATGACGGCATTTCGTCAGGAACTTTTTGGGCCTGTTGCCGCCATTACCGTTGCAAGAGATGCGGCGCACGCCCTCGCGCTGGCGAATGACAGTGAGTTTGGCCTGTCGGCGACGATCTTTACCGCCGACGATACGCTGGCCGCGGAGATGGCGGCGCGTCTTGAGTGCGGCGGGGTATTCATTAATGGGTACAGCGCCAGCGATGCGCGTGTGGCATTCGGCGGGGTGAAGAAAAGCGGCTTCGGTCGTGAGCTTTCGCACTTTGGTTTACACGAATTTTGTAATGTACAGACCGTCTGGAAGAACCGCGTCTAATCGCCCTGACGTCACGTGGCGCCCTCTGCTATACTCGCAGGCCTTTTCAGACCTGCGAGCAAGGAGCATGTTGTGGCCAGGGCCATGGATAATGCAATTTTAGAGATGATTTTACAGCGCGTTCGCCCCCTCATTGGCCAGGGCAAAGTCGCTGACTATATTCCGGCATTAGCGTCCGTCGAAGGTTCAAAGCTGGGGATAGCGATTTGTACCGTGGACGGGCAGCATTATCAGGCGGGCGATGCGCACGAACGCTTCTCTATTCAGTCTATTTCGAAAGTGCTCAGTCTGGTGGTGGCGATGCGCCATTATCCGGAAGAGGAGATCTGGCAGCGCGTCGGAAAAGATCCTTCCGGCTCGCCGTTCAATTCGTTGGTTCAGTTAGAGATGGAACAAGGCATCCCGCGTAATCCATTTATTAATGCGGGCGCGCTGGTGGTATGCGACATGTTGCAAGGGCGGCTTAGCGCGCCGCGTCAGCGAATGCTGGAAGTTGTGCGCGCGCTTTGCGGTGTATCGGATATTACATATGACGCTACGGTCGCGCGTTCTGAATTTGAGCATTCCGCCCGTAACGCCGCTATTGCCTGGCTGATGAAATCATTCGGTAATTTTCATCATGATGTGCCTACCGTGTTGCAAAATTACTTTCACTACTGTGCGTTGAAAATGAGCTGCATGGAACTGGCGAGGACGTTTGTCTTTCTGGCGAATCAGGGCGAGGCGTTTCATCTCGACGAGCCGGTAGTTACCCCCATGCAGGCCCGGCAGATTAATGCGCTAATGGCGACCAGCGGGATGTATCAGAATGCCGGAGAGTTTGCCTGGCGGGTGGGATTGCCCGCTAAATCCGGCGTGGGCGGCGGTATTGTCGCCATTGTGCCGCATGAAATGGCGATTGCCGTCTGGAGTCCGGAGCTGGATCCTGCGGGAAACTCTCTGGCAGGTATCGCCGCGCTTGAACAATTAACACAAACGTTAGGACGTTCGGTATACTGATGAATGCGCTTGAACCGCTCTTTGCCCGCCTGGCGCGATCGACATTTCGTTCGCGTTTTCGTCTCGGGATAAAAGAAAAACAATATTGCTGGGATAAAGGCGCGGAGGTGATTGATAAACACGCCGCCGATTTCATCGCCCAGCGACTGGCGCCAGCTCACCCGGCGAATGATGGTAAGCAAACGCCGATGCGGGGCCATCCGGTATTTATCGCGCAACATGCGACGGCAACCTGCTGTCGCGGGTGCCTGGCGAAGTGGCACCAGATACCTCAGGGAGAACCGCTGAGCGAAGCGCAGCAACAGTATATTGTCAGCGTTATCCATTACTGGCTGGTCATACAAATGAATCAGCGGTAGGGCAGTGCGTCGTTGCTGACGCTTTCCCCGATAAAACACCCTATACCACTGATAGCAGCCGTTGACCGTCATATATCTCATGTGCTGAAGTGTCTTTTTAGTTACAACATACATTTGGTTGTTTTTTTTCAATGCCTGTCAGCACCGTGCAAAAAAATGTTCTACAGGGCAGGGGATCCGTGTATCACCAGAAGCTTGCAACCTTGATCTGGATCACGTTTAATGACAGTGCTTTTTTACCTGCTGAAGATAATCATGATCGTTAGACCACAACAGCACTGGATTCGCCTGATATTTGTCTGGCATGGTTCCGTGTTATCTAAAATCTTTTCACGACTGCTCCTTAACTTTCTTCTTTCTATCGCCGTTATTATCATGCTGCCCTGGTACACAATGCTGGGTATTAAGTTTACCCTTGCGCCGTTTAGCATACTGGGCGTCGCTATCGCCATTTTTCTTGGGTTTCGCAATAATGCCTGTTATGCGCGTTACGTCGAAGCGCGACATTTGTGGGGGCAGTTGATGATCGCTTCACGCTCAATACTGCGTGAGGTGAAAACAACCTTACCTGATGAACGCGGTATCGAGGATTTTGTTCGGTTACAAATCGCTTTTGCCCACTGTTTGCGGATGACATTGCGTCGACAGCTTCAAACGCAAGTTCTGGGAAACTATCTTGACCAGGAGGCGTTACAGAAAGTTGTCGCTTCCCATTCCCCCGCTAACCGTATCTTATTGCTGATGGGAGAGTGGCTGGCGATTCGCCGCCGCAGCGGAAAGCTTTCCGATATTTTATTTCATAGCCTCAACAACCGCTTAAATGATATGTCGTCAGTATTGGCCGGCTGTGAGCGCATCGCCAATACGCCGGTGCCTTTTGCCTATACGTTAATTTTGCATCGTACAGTTTATCTTTTCTGCATTATGTTGCCATTTGCACTGGTGGTTGATCTGCACTATATGACGCCGTTTATTTCGGTGCTGATTTCTTATACGTTTATCGCGCTGGATGCGTTAGCGGAAGAGTTGGAAGATCCGTTCGGTACTGAAAATAATGATTTACCGCTAGATGCGATATGCAATGCGATAGAAATCGATTTACTGCAAATGAATGATGAAAGGGATATTCCGGCAAAACGGATTCCGGATAAGCGCTATCAACTGACCTGAGTTCGTCTTAACTGGCGCAGAATGTTCATCTGCGCCATAACCTGAAGAGCAAAGCTTAATAGCCTTCTCCAACGCCGGTTTTGGCTGGACCGGAGTAGTGGACATGAACGATTCGCCATCCTGTGTTTGGTATCTTCGCCCATACCTGGCTTTCGCGGCCTGTCGTGTGTTGAGTCTGCCCATTATCACGGCGCACCGCGGTAAAATGCCAGTCGAACTCTGCAACGGCGGCATTGCCATACACATGAATAGCAGGGGGAGCGTCCAGTTTTAATGTGCGTTTACTGAAAGTTTTACCCATAGTGGTGCCATAAAAATTTTCAGCGATCTGCGACCATCCGCGTTCGTGACCGCGTGGATGAATAAAACTGGTTTCCGGTGAAACATAAAAAAGCTGTTTTCCTAACGTTGGGTCTGCCTTATCTATTGAATAAAGGTAACGGTTAATGCCTTCTGTAATTTCTTGTTTAACGGTCGACGTAGCTTCATTTTGTGCGGCGGTTGGCGTTGCCGCTGATGCCGATGACGCCATCAGAGTTAACGTTATCGCGGCGGCCGAAAACAATAGTGACGTTTTTTGCATAATAGTTATACCCATATGGTCTGTTTTTGAGACGCTTTATCTTTCCTGTTACGTTCACTTTTATACTAAAGGAGCATGGCTCACGAACAATAAAAAACATCCTTCTATAAAACTACCCCGAAAAGGGAGTAGTGCAATTAAGAATATCGTATTTGTTTGTAACGACATGACTCAAAATATCAACATTTAGAGTTTCAGTATTGTTGTTGTCCATTGACTTAATTTTATGTTTATTACCGCTGGTAAATAGTTAATCTTATGAATAGTGATATGCAAATGGCCGTTTGCGCTATGTGATAATTAACTATGGTAAAAATACACGAAGCGAAGAAGTGCTATTTCCGTAGTACTGATATTTTCATAACGCTAATTTAAAAATAAATGTAAACGTAACAAATTATACACAAAAATAAGAAGGGCTGGGCCTCAACTGACTTGATTATGATTCCGTCTTAACGAATGTCAGCCGAGTGTTCAGTGCCATTCTCGCCCTGGCATCCCCGACCGTAAGCCAGTTCTCTACGGGTAACCCCCTTGTTATTACAGCAGAAAACAGGGCATATCATTGATGTAGCCATGCTTAACTTGCATTTTAACATCACTAATACATAGCAAGCTAATATTACACTTTGAAACTTAACGCGCGGTAATTGTTAGTGATATTGTCCTGGACAGTTCCGCGAGCAGGTTTTGCGGAAAGTCCAAAAATAAGACAAATAAGGCATATAAAATGAAAAAAGTAGTGGTGTTATCTGCGGTAGCCGCAGCCGTGATGATGGCTGGAGCCGCCAACGCAGCAGAAATCTATAACAAGGATGGCAATAAACTGGATTTGTATGGCAAGGTTGACGGCCTGCATTATTTTTCCAGTAATCATAGTACGGATGGCGATCAATCTTATATCCGTATGGGTATTAAAGGCGAGACTCAAATTACCGATCAACTAACCGGTTTTGGACAGTGGGAGTATCAGGTCAACGCCAATCGTCCGGAAGATGGTGACTCCAGCGGTTCCCCGCAAAGCTGGACGCGTCTCGGTTTTGCTGGTTTGTCATTTGCCGATATGGGGTCTGTTGATTATGGTCGTAACTATGGCGTGTTATACGACATTGGTTCATGGACTGACGTACTGCCTGAATTTGGTAATGATTCGTATGAAGCTTCCGATAATTTTATGACCGGACGCGCGAATGGCGTTCTGACTTATCGCAATAATGATTTCTTTGGTCTGGTTGATGGTCTGAATATTGCCTTGCAGTATCAGGGTAAAAATGACGGCCTGTCGAAAGAAGGCGATCCTTTAAGTAATAATGCCAGAAAAAGTATCGCGTACCAGAATGGCGATGGTTTCGGGGCATCAGCGACATATGATTTGGGCATGGGGGTGAGCCTGGGGGCAGCCTATACCAGTTCCAAACGCACGCTTGATCAGATGACGCAAGATAAATACGACAATGGTGACCGCGCTGAAGCCTGGACTGGCGGCGTGAAGTATGATGCCAATAATATTTACCTGGCGGCAAACTATACCCGTACTTATGATATGACCTATATGGGTGATACATTGGGCGGCTTTGCACATAAAACCGATAACTGGGAAATGGTAGGGCAATATCAATTTGATAATGGCTTACGCCCGTCACTGGCGTTCCTGCAATCCAGAGCCAATGATGTTGATGGACTGGGTTCGTTCGATCTTGTGAAATATATTGATGTGGGTTCCTATTACTACTTCAATAAAAATATGTCCGCGTATGTTGACTACAAAATCAATCTGCTAAAAGATGGCAACCCATCGAATCCTAATACAGACAACACCGTGGCGCTCGGCTTAGTCTACGAGTTTTGATAAAACTTGCTGATTAAGACAGTTTAGGGATACCCTCCTTTTCCCAAAACTGTGTCACTGCTTAACCTTTATTATTGTCAATTTATTCTTTTATTATTTCAGGACGCTTCTGGCGTCCTTTTTTATTGACTATTCGTTGGCTATTCGACTTCGATTTCCCGAATGCGCATTCTGCTACTGTCATCTATCTGCACTTTACCTGAATGACAAAAGGGGCAACAGAGTGTGGATGTTTGAGAGGTGAAGGGTTGATTACAGGACAGACACCAACCTTGCGCCGGTGCGATAGTAATGTGGAAACGCGCATTGTCAGCAAGGGTATGACGAGCGGCGACATCCAGGCCAAAATGCAGCGCCGGCACCTCAACACAGGCCATAACGCCAATCTCCAGCCAGACTTGCTTTACCTTGCTGAACTGGTGATTTACTGCCTGTTCCTCCAGCAATTCGATAATATTTTGCGCCAGGGCTAATTCATGCATGGGCCAGCTCCTTCATTCAACAATATTTACGGCGACACAAGGATCAATTACCTGTAACTGTTGCGACCACAATGAGAGCGGAATAGTGGCCAGTTCGCGAGCAATGACGCCGTCAGATTGGGCGTGACGTGTGGTAGGCGAGATAATTCGGTAATCAAAAATATTGCCTGACGTTGTCAGTCTGGCCTGATGAACTAACCATCCTCGCGCGGTTTCCACTACCGCTATTTTCCATTCGCCATCATCAAAACGATTCCAGCGCAGGGTAGGAAGGGCGCTCAAACTTCGGGCGAGCGTAACGCAGCGGGCCAGCAGACGTAGCGCAGTCGTTTTTCCGCTAAGACAACAGGCTGACAGCAGCGGATATTCGATAGCCAGAGGCGAGACATCCAGGGGACCATGGGTTATTAACGTATGGTCCGGGGACGACGCCATCGGTAGTGTAGGTGTAATGATATTCTGTACTGCCGCCAGCCAGCGGGCGGTTTCAGAACGCTCTTGCAAAAACCAGGCTTCCCAGCCCTTTACGCCACCGGCAAGCCAGGTCTGAGGATCATCGTCAAAAAAGATTGTGCTTGCCAGCGGGGATAACTCTCCGCGACGTAACAACGCCCATTCTTCAGCGGTTGCCTGTCGGTGGCTAAACAGGGGGAGCCAGTCGGTCAACGCGCGACGGAGCGTTTCTCGCGCCAGCTCTTGTTGTGCGGCCTGCATATCTGGCTTCTCTTCAGGAAACAACAGTAAAGCCGCCGCTGCGCTGTGCGCCTGAGCGCACAACGTAAACAAACGTGAAATAAGCGTTTTTGCGTATACCGGCGTTGCGCCCTGTAGCAAACGACCGATCGGCGCCTCCTGCCAGATAATCCGTAGCGGGTGAGAATAGACGGTCAATCTTTGCACGAATTATTACCTTCATCGATCACCATAAACCCGGACTTACTGGTTTCGCAAACCGGACAGCACCAGTAATCAGGTAACTGGCTGAAGGGCACGCCGGGTGGAATTTGCCATACATCATCGCCCAGCGCAGGGTCGTAAACCCACCAACATACTTTGCACTCCATGCGCACCACCACTGGCTCATTTTCTGTGACCGGGTATTCTTTCAACCATTCCAACGTATTTTTTAGCCCCGCGTAGGCATCTTCGATATCATCGATGCCTGCAACGGCGATATCAGGAATGTCCGCTATCTCAATCATATCTTGCAGTAATGTATTCATATCATTGAAATAGTTGACCCGCCATACGCCGGGAAAATGCGTGCTTACAATCCGGCATTTACCATATCCGCGTGAAAAAATAGCGCTACAGCCTTCGCCTAAAAAATGATCCAGATACTCGCGATCGGCATCGTTTACTGGCAACAGCGTTAAGTTAATGATATGCGGCTCTTTTACCGGCTGTTTTACGCGCTCGGCTATTTCATGCGCGATAAAGGCGCCATTCATCAATCCCGCCGGTTGTGGCGGCAATTCTGGTGTAATCGGCGGCTGCGGATGCGTCTGCCAGATGCTCTCCGGGATCGGGCCAATGATAATTTCATCGGCAACCCGTTGCTGGTCAGCGTTATATTCACGCACACGCCAGACGCCCGTAAAAACCGTCTCCTGAATACGCTGTTCTTTTCCATCGGGTAATAGTACCCGGGCGGATATTTCACCTTCGCCGAGCAGTTGATCCAACAAACCGCTATTCTGTTGCTCAGTGGCATTCAGCTTATAGCTCAGGGGAAAGGGGAGCGTTGCCACCGGGTTATCCATATCGCGAATAAGCGTAGTCAGGATGTGTCTGGCAACACGAAGCTCAGCGGGCAGCGCCTGTTCCGGTAAAACCGGCGTCAGTGGGAGATTAATGCCGGCGGGGATAGGAAGAAAGTTAAAGTCTTCCTCTTCTGGCTGCGAGCCTGGCCCGGCAATATTAACGACTGGAATAGTTCTGGAATGATTCACGTGTGTTACCTTTCATTCTATTGCGTGATAACGGGAATATCCTGACGATAGCCCGGTGTGGTCAGCAATGCGGCCACCCGCTGAGAGTATTCTTGCCAGCTATATAATCCCGCCAGACTGCCGACAAAACGGTGCTGGCGAAAGAAAAGCAGCGCCGGATATTTCAGAATGCGATACTCCCGGGCGATCAGTTCACTCTGTTCGCTATCCGCAAATGCCGCGGTATAAGACGTCGCCGGAAATTGCTTGAGGATCTCCGGGATAATGACCCAACTGTCGGCGACTTCCGGATGTTTGTTGGGGTCGCTTTGCAGCAAAACCAGCAGAGTCAGATGCGCATTAATCAACGACGGGAGCGTTTGCGCATCGGTAACCAGAAAGCCTTTATCCGCCAGTGGACAAACAGGATTTTGGGGTGAGATAGTCATTTTTTTAAATGCTCCGGTAATTCAGGCGTGCGAGACAATAAATCGGCAAAACCGGTCAGCGGATCGCTTTGCGTGAGCATGGCCTGTTCCAGCGAGTCCAGCGCCGCCAGTACCTCAGCGGCTTCCGCTTCGTCCATTTCTCGTCGTGCTGCGCCGCCAAATGTCAGCAGCCATGCGCCTGCTAAGGGGGGAGCCACAAGCCGAATATCAACGTCGATAAGTTCGCCATGTCGGTCGCGGCATTTGGCGAACCACTGACCGGGTGAAATAACCTGCACAGGAACGCCGATACACATTATGATTTCTCTCTCTGTAGCACCCGAATATCGCCGACCCGGCAAGCGCTTTGCGCATCTGGCCGTTCATCTTCGTAGCGTTCCATACACAGGCTGTAATGATTGAGTCTTTCAGTGGGCAAGGCCGCTGAAGAAGCGGTGATACCCCATTGCGCCAGCACTTCCTGCGCGAGATAGACCGCAGGCATCAGTTGCGCCTTTACCTGCGGCGTAAGACTTCCACCATAGTCATCCAGACATTCCGGCTGCACGCCAATCAGCACAATCTCCGATAACTGGCCGCCGGTTAATTGCAGCAATGCCAGCACTTCAGAAAAACTGGTCTGATGTAAACTGAGTTTTTTCGCCGTCAGATAGGCGGGAACCTGTTCATCACGAAACATCGCCAGCGAACCTGGCGCCATACCAAAATCGATAGCATCCATGATTAACAGTTTTTCGGTCTGTTGCAGCCAGGGCAGCAGCGCCAGCCCCTGCGTACCGCCATCAACAACGTCAACTTTCTCGTTATCGGCATACTGTTCAAACAGCTTTTCCGCCGCTCTGACGCCAAACCCTTCATCTGCCCAAAGCAGGTTGCCAAGCCCTAAGATTGTTACTTCTGCCATTGTTATCACCTGAACCAGCGCCAGCCGCTTATCATGACGGAAATCACGCTTTGTCGGCTCATAATGTCTTCACGGATAGCGGTATAAACATGCGCAATGACGAAGGCGATAATGAACCACATGCCCAGCCGGTGCCAGAAATGCAGCGCGAGGCTATCGTTGCCAGTCAGGCGAATCATCCAGCCAAACCATTGATACGCCCAACTGTCTGTTCCAAGTCCTTCGCCATAGAGCGCAAAGCCGCTACACACCATCAGTACGGACATCCAGAAATAGAACATTACCGCCAGTCCCGCTACCGGATTATGTCCATAGTAACGATGGGCCTCTTTTTCGAGGAAAAAATACCAGCGGATTTCGCTGATAACGCCTTTGCGCCAGGCGCGGCGCCAGAACGGAACCAGAAACATCTCCCTGGCGTACTCATTGCCGACACATGCCCAGTAAATACGAAACAGCAGCGCGACAGTAAAAATATACGCCGTGGTAAAATGGATCAGTCGTATCCAGCCCATCCAAAACATAAAGGTCGCTTCACCTTGAATCGATGGCAGGGGGCGGCCAATGAAATATCCTGTAACAGCCAGGACGACAATGGATAACGCCGTGATCCAGTGCCATAAACGGACCGGCGCTTCATAGATATAGTACCCCTGGCTGGTTATTTCTTTGAGATGCATTGAGACCTCCGAATCGTCGTCATCGTACCTGAACCCTGACCAGCTCCCCTCCATGATTATCAATAACATGGGTGGAGCAGGCCAGGCAGGGATCGAAGCTGTGCAGAGTACGTAAAATCTCCAATGGTTGATCGGGAACGGCGAGTTTAGTCCCCATTAACGCCGCTTCGTACGCGCCAATTTGACCTTTATCGTCACGTGGCCCGGCATTCCAGGTTGTCGGTACCACACACTGATAGCTGTCGATTTTCTGATTTTCAATTTTTATCCAGTGCCCCAGCGCGCCGCGCGGCGCCTCGCTGAAACCAACGCCTTTTGCCGATGTAGGCCAGGTATCGGGTTCCCAGAGCGTGACGTTTGCCGTCGCCGTATCGCCGGACTTGAGGTTACGCATCAGACGATCGAAGAAATATTGCAGCGTATTGCCTGCCCATACGGATTCCAGCGCACGCGCGGCAGTACGCCCTAATGTAGAAAAGAGCGCTTCTTTAGGCAGCTTTAATACACTAAGCAGTTGATCCACGGGTTCTTTAAATTCCGGTTTATTTTGATGATATCCAATCAGATAACGCGCCAGCGGACCTACCTCCATCGCATGTCCCTTCCAGCGCGGCGATTTAATCCATGAATATTTAGCGGACTCATCCACCTGTTCGATAAAGGTTTTTGTGCCTTTATAGTGTTCGCCCATGACCAGTTGCGGTTCGGTCAGACCATCCCACGGATGCAGGCCCTTATCGTTATTGCCGTTACCATAGGTATACCAGGAGTGAGTGACAAACTCCTGAATCTCATCGGGGGCGGTTAAATCGACAGGGTGAATTTCGTCGAAACGACCGTTAATGATAGCCCCACGCGGAAGCAGAAGATTACTGGCGGAATAATCGTTAGGGTTATCCGGAAACTCGCCATAAGCCAGCAGGTTCATGCTCGATAACCCGCCGCCGATTTTTGCCCAGTCTTTGTAATAACTGGCAATCAGCAAGACGTCCGGAAGATAAACCTGTTCGCAGAACTGGCGAGCTTTTTGGATGATGGAACTGACAAGGTTCAGGCGTTCCATATTCACTGCGCCGACCGCGCCCGTTTCGTCAAGGTTGATGGCGCAAGGAACGCCGCCCACCAGCCAGTTAGGATGCGGGTTTTTACCACCGAAAACGGTGTGAATTTTTACGATCTCTTTTTGAAAATCGAGCGCTTCGAGATAGTGGGCGACCGCCAGCAAATTGGCTTCCGGCGGAAGCTTCATCGCCGGATGTCCCCAGTAGCCATTACGGAAAGGGCCAAGTTGACCGGACTCGATAAACCGCTTCAGTCGATTTTGCAAATCGCGGAAATATCCCGGCGAGGATAGCGGCCATGCGGAAAGGCTTTGCGCGATGGCGGAGGTCTGATGCGGGTCGGCTTTCAGGGCGGCAACCACATCAACCCAGTCCAGCGCGTGCAGATGATAAAAATGCACCAGGTGATCGTGAACGTGTAGCGTAGCTTGCATCATATTACGGATACAGTTTGCGTTGTCCGGAATCGCGATTCCCAGCGCATTTTCTACGGCACGGATTGAGGTCAGAGCGTGTGTACCGGTGCAGACGCCGCAAATGCGTTCAACGAATGCCCAGGCGTCTCGCGGATCGCGACCTTTCAGGATAACCTCCAGGCCGCGCCACATGGTGCCGGTCGACACGGCGTTAGTAATAACATTATTACTGTCGATATTCACTTCGCAACGCATATGCCCTTCGATGCGAGTAACCGGATCGACCACAATTCGCCGTCCGCTATTGTCCAGCGTAAAACCCTGAGTCTGATAAGGATATGCCATAATTATTTTTTCTCTTCCGGAGCGTTTTCTGATGACGTGTTGTTTTTATTGCGGGCATGTTTTATGGCGCTCACTGTGGCGTGAGCGATGGCGGCAGCGCCCGCGACGCCGGCAACGCCCAGTCCGATTTTATCGGCGGTAGCCTCAATGCCGGTTTGCGGAATGCCCGTTGCCCGGCTGTAAAAAGAACCGTAATCCCAGAATCCATCTTCCGAACATCCGAGGCATCCATGACCTGACTGGATAGGAAAAGACACGCCATCATTCCAGCGAACGGTTGAACAGGCGTTATAGGTGGTCGGGCCTTTACAGCCCATCTTGTACAGGCAATATCCTTTTCTGGCGCCTTCGTCATCCCACGCTTCCACAAACTGACCGGCGTCGAAATGCGCGCGTCGGTAGCATTTGTCATGAATTCGCTGGCCATAAAACATTTTTGGTCGTCCAAGACGATCAAGGGGAGGGATGCGATCAAATGCCAGCATATAGGTGATAACGGCGGACATCACTTCAGGTATAGGCGGGCAGCCTGGCACTTTAATAATGGGTTTATCGGTAATTAATTTGTGAACCGGCGTGGCTTTAGTTGGGTTGGGACGGGCTGCCTGCACGCAGCCCCATGATGCGCAGGACCCCCAGGCGATAATCGCTTTAGCATCCGCGCTGACGCGTTTTAACTTCTCCAGGAACGGCTCGCCAGCCAGTATGCAAAACATCCCATCTTCATTCAGCGGCGCGTTACCTTCCACGGCAACGATATAATTTCCTTTGTACTCGCGCATCACATCCGCCAACGCCTGCTCGGCTTGTTGCCCTGCGGCGGCCATAATGGTGTCGTCATAATCCAGGGAAATGAGCGACAAAATGGCATCTTTTGCCAACGGGTGCGCAGAGCGAATGAAAGATTCGGTACAGCAGGTACATTCAAGACCATGCAGCCATATCACTGGCGTACGCGGTTTATTCTCCAGGGCATAAGCTATCTGAGGAATCATCGAACTGCTCAGGCCTAAAGACGTTGCGGTAAGGCTGCAAAACTTGAGGAAGCTACGCCTTGTCACGCCGTGTCTACGCATAACTTGATAAAATGTATCTTGTGTTTGCATAACGTTTATCCCAAACCACTATAGTTAGTGTGGGCATCATATGTTGCATTTCTTGTCTTTCTCAACGTGTTTTAGTAGCAATTATGTTTCTAATTCGTAACAACTGATTACATGTGTGCTACTCACATTACTCAAAAACATAAATTAATTTAATGTTATTGGTGATGTGGAGTAAATATAGCGTTGTGATGCTATCTCTTAATGTTGATAAGAAACCGTGTTTTTTATTTATAACATGATGGGATTTTTTTAAATGGTCACACGGATAACGCGTTTCATGTTAGTTCGCTGTGTTTAACTCTCCTTTAAACCCGTCAGTTAAATTTATTAGCTTGTAAAATAAGATCACAATTAATTACGTGCTGCATAACCATTGATAGGTTTAATTTAATATATTCATCCAATCCATTTTACAAACAAGGAGAGCATGATGAAAAAAAGTAAAGCAATGTTATTTATCGCTCCGGCGCTGTTTTCATACGCCCTGGCTGCACAGGCCTGCACAACCCTTGCTATTCAGGATAAACAAGGCGATATTTTTCATGGGCGTACGCTGGAATATATGCAGGATTTACCCTCATGGTTAACGTATTACCCGGCGGGAACACAGTTTGATAAAAAAACGCCGGATGGCAGCCAGGGGATAAGCTATCAGGCGAAGTATCCGATACTGGCCATTACTTCCACCATTACTAATGGCGATAGCAGAGACATACTTGAAGGCATGAATAGCGCGGGATTGTCATTTAGTGAAAACATGATCATGAATGCGCAGTTGCCGCCATTGCCCGCGAGTGTATATAAACAGGCAATTCCTGTCACCTCGTTGGGAGAATGGGCGCTGGCCCGTTTTGCTACTGTCGGCGAGGTAAAACAGGCAATAAAAGAGGGCAAATTCTGGTCACCGGAACTGCATCGGTTTGGCGGTCTGAAATACGCTTGCGCATATTATGAGCCGTTTCGATCGTCCGAAAAATATTACGGTTGATTATATGGGGAGTGAAGGGGAAGGCAACGCCACCCGCAAACCGGTCTCAGAATATACGGTCTGGACAACGCTGTCTGACTTAACGCACGGTGAGATGATGGTGCGAGGCTACAATGATATCAACTATAAAACCTGGTCTCTTTCTCAGTTTAAGAACGCGACAGCGCCCGTGTTCGAGAAAATCAACGTCAAAGGATAAATCGCTCGTCTCGGTTTAGTTTCCCCGGTAGGCTCGGCGAAGGTAATAGAGACTACCGGCGGTTGCTTCTCTTTATCATGCACGGTAATTAATTATCACGATCACCAGCGCCAGGATGGTATGCTAAATCCATTCAAAATCCCCTGGATATGGATTGGAGGGCGCATGGTTATACCTGAGGTCAGGCAGGAGAGGCTCTATCAGAAGATAGCCAACCTCATCATTAAGCTGATCAATGATAATATTTTTCCACCGGGAACTTTTTTACCGCCAGAACGCGAACTGGCAAAACAGCTTGGCGTGAGCCGCGCCTCCTTGCGAGAAGCCCTTATTGTACTGGAGATCTCAGGATGGATCGTGATTCAGTCCGGTAATGGGGTTATCGTTTCAGATAAAAAACACCTTGCCAGCGACTATACCATCGAAGAAATTCTCTCTACTCGCGAGCTGGTCGATAGCCATTGTGCGCGCTTAGCCGCACAAAACGATAACGTTGACGTCATCAACCAAATAGAGGCGATTTATCATCGTATGGATCAAGCCATTAACGATAATAACGTCCACGGCTTTTACTCGCTTGATAAAGAGTTTCACCTTGCGATCTCTGAGGCCAGCCGTAACCGGGTGTTGTTCGATATGTCCCGTATGTTATGGGAACAACGGATTAATATCCCTTATGCCGGGCTTGATGAGCAGTCTGGAGACAGAAATGTTTTACTTAATCTCAACAAACAACATAAAGCGATAGTGGATGCGATGCGCCAGTCTGATGCTGACAGCGCCTATGAGGGATCTCTGGAACATTTACGCTATGTGAGAAAGATTGTCGGCGGCTAAGTTTGTCGATGATTAACACCGCATGGCGGATATGCCATGCGGTGGAGCTTGCCGTAAATCAATGGAAAACAGCATTAATCTTTAAGTAGCGCTCCGGATAGCGATCAAGCTCTTTAACTGCATCAGGGATCTCATCAAGATTGACGACCTTACTGACAACATCTTGCGGATTAATCTCCAGCGTTGACAGCATGCGTAATGCCTCATCAAATTCACCGGCACTGGTGCGGGAACCGCGTAAATCCAGTTCTTTATAGGTGATCAGGTTCGTCGGCAGCGACGTTTCCTGTTTTGGCCATCCGGTAAACGAAATACGACCAGCAAACGATGCTAAATCAAGCGTATTTCGAATAGCGCTATTTGCGCCGGAGGCTTCTATCACGACCTGCGCCATGGTGCCGTGGGTGATATTTTTAATGGCGTCGATAACCTGATCGTCAGCGGCGTTCAGCACATAGGGAACGCCAAGCTTTTGCGCATAGCGTAACCTTTCTTCCACAATATCGATCAGAATAGGCGTTGCCTTGTAATAACGCGCGCTTAATGCCGCCATAAGACCAATGGCCCCCGCGCCGATGATGGCAACATACTCCCCGGCCTTAACGTTTGCCCGATGCAGCGCGTGCAGAGCGATGGTCAGCGGTTCTGCCAGCGGCGCCATTTCAGAAGGCACATTATCTGGTATTTTATGAATTAAATGTGCGGGATGAGTAACCACTTCCTGCATTGCGCCATCGACATGCACGCCAATGACGTTTAAATTTTCACAACAGTTAGTTCTGCCGACAGAGCAAGGGTAGCAGTGACCACAATAAATATAGGGGTCAACAATCACGCGGTCGCCTTTTTTAATATTGTCCGGCATTCCGGTGCCTTCCTGAAGAACAATTCCGGTCACTTCATGCCCAATAATTCTTGGGTAAGTAACCAGTGGGTTCGTTCCACGAAAAGCCCCGATATCCGATCCGCAAATGCCTGCAGCATCAACCTTAATTAATACTTCATTTTCTTTCTTATGGGGATAATCCACCCAGCGGGTTTCAACTTCACCAGGCTTATTAATGAACACAGCTTTGACTTTCATTGGCTTTGAATCCTTTACTTTTTACAAACACGAAGACCAACAGGCTTGAAACGATAGCGATAGCACCAGCCAGATAGAACGCATAGTCATATTTACCGCTAAATTGAACGATAAAACCGGTGACAAGCGGACCGATAATACCGGATATATTAGCCAGGCCATGCATGGCTCCGCCGACGCTCCCTACCTTATCTTTATGAACAACATCCTGAATAACCGCCCAATAAATTGGGCCTGTTAAATAGAGCAGGAAGAGTGAAACTGACATGAGCGTAATTGCGCTACCAATAGTGCTAACGGTACCGGAAACGGCAACACATACCGCCGCGCCTGCCAGACATACGCCCAGAATAAGTCGACGTGAGAGCAGGGCATTACCGGTAATCCGATAAATTACATCAGAACAGACGCCGCCGAGCACCATACCAATGGCGCCGATGACCCAGGGAATTACCGTGGCGATACTAATTTCTTTAATATCGAGATGTAACGAATGGTTCAGGTAACTTGGGAACCAGGTCAGGAAGAAAAAAAGAATATAGTTGTAGCTGAAAAAAGCCAGAGTTGTCGCCCATACCATTGGTTGTTTCATGTAATAGCCGAGTGAAGGCGTAGCCCGGCCATCATCAGATAAAATAACGTCCTCATGATTTTCAAAATCAATGCGCTCTTCCGGCGCCAGGCGTTTACTCATTGTTGGCTTATCGCTAACGATAAAGTACCACAGTAGTACCCAGACCAGGCCAAATAAGAAAATAATGCCAAATGCGGGGCGCCAGCCTAAGGATAACGCCAGCAGGCCCACTATCGGCCCGGACACCGCGCCGCCGAGCGGGGAACCGGCGCTAAAAATTCCGATCGCCGTGGCAGACTCCTTTCGGGAAATCCAGTTATTGATGATTTTATTTCCGGCAGCGCTGACCGGTCCTTCAGCCATACCGAAAAGAACGCGCACGATAAGCATTGTCCACAATCCGGTGACCAAACCAGTTAAGCCACAAAATATAGACCATAGTAACGCTGCGATGAGAAAAACCGTTTTTGGCCCAACTTTATCGCTGGCCCAGCCACCAATAAAATTAAACAGGGCGTATCCGATAAAAAACGCGCTGAAGATCATCCCCATCTCCGCGGCGTTAAATCCTAACTCCTTTTCGATCAAGGGGGCAGTTATCGACAATGCTGAACGATCCATATAGTTGAGCATGTAAACTATAAATAGAAGAAAAACGATAAGCCATCCCATTGTTTTTCTTTTCATGATTAATCCTCTTATTGTGGTCTAGCGGCCTGACCACAATATTTTAAGGTTATTTTCAAATCACCTCTCTTGTGGTTAGAACGTGATCAATATAACAAAAATTTATCACAGAGGATTCCAGGTCATCGCAAGCGTGATGGATTAAATTCTTTAAAGTCAGTTAATTACTTGAAATTTAATCGGGACTATCGTTTTCCCCTAATCCGCGTCCCGGTAACGTTTGACATGCGGCGTTAACGGAAGGTGGAGCTGTCCAGCGAACGACTTTTACCGACGCTTCTGAGAAATAGAGCGTAAGAAGATGGTGGTGAATAAGGCCGTTCAACTGTGGTAATATTTTTTTACTTTGAAACCGGTTAATAAATGGAACGAGGCTTCCTTCAGCGGACTGGTTCATTGAATAGTGGTTCATATTAAGCACTATACCCTTAATACTTCAAGTTGCTTATGTGTTGGCTACGGATTACTCGGCCCAT